>NZ_CEYNTP010000077.1:0-5452 GCF_982873095.1 Lentiprolixibacter sp.
CATTTGCAGTTTACATCCTGGCTTGTGCCAACGGTCAATACTACACTGGATTCTCTAGAAATATCGGTAATAGACTAAGAGCACACCGCAAAGGAGAGGTTTCATTTACGCAAGATAAACTACCTGTAAGGCTCGTTCATGTCACTTTCTTCAATGAAGTAAAAAAGGCCTATGATTACGAAAGATATTTGAAATCAGGTTCTGGCATTGCTTTTCGTAACAAACGGTTGATTTAACCCCCTGATTAATATGAATCTCCCGGAAATTGCCTAATTTACACTGGCAATTTATGGATAGACGAGTTTGTTTAATATACGGGATGTAAAAACAAACAATTAGCAGGATTTGAAAGAATACCATCCTCATGGGAAAGATGCAGAGTACCATAGAAAAAACTTCCCTCGAAACTTATTTTGAGCGTTTCCGTAAGAATATCATTGGTATCAACCAGACCTTCACCACCCCTTACGGAGAAAAAAGGATAGTTTACGCAGATTGGATCGCCAGTGGTAGGCTGTACCGGCCTATTGAAGAAAAACTGCTGACAGACTTCGGCCCGTTTGTGGCAAACACCCATACAGAGACCACCATTACCGGTACTACCATGACGCGGGCCTATGCTGAAGCCAGGCGCATCATCAAGGAACACGTCAATGCCAATGCCGACGATGTACTGATCACTACTGGGTCAGGCATGACCGGGGTAGTAAACAAATTCCAGCGGATCCTGGGCCTGAAAGTCCTCGAGAACCTGAAACCCCATACGGAGATACCCGATCAAAAAAGACCGGTGGTATTCCTCACCCATATGGAACATCATTCCAACCAAACCACCTGGCTGGAAACCATTGCGCGTGTTGTTGTTGTACCCCCTGGAAGAGATGGACTCATCTGCCTGGATCAATTTGAAAAATGCATTCAGGAACATCAAGCCGCCCCAATTAAGATCGCTGCAGTAACTGCCGCCTCGAACGTAACCGGAATCCGAACGCCCTACCACAAAATAGCCCGTCTGATACATCGGTATAACGGCCTCTGCTTTGTAGATTTTGCCTGTTCAGCCCCCTATGTGGAAATCGATATGCACCCGGAAGATCCCGAGACCCACCTTGACGCTATCTATTTTTCTCCACACAAATTCCTGGGCGGTCCCGGTTCCAGTGGTGTACTCTTATTTCACAATAACCTCTACCACAACAAAGTACCAGACAACCCTGGAGGTGGTACGGTAAGCTGGACAAACCCGTGGGGAAACCACAAATATATAGACGACATTGAAACCCGGGAAGACGGGGGCACCCCTGCCTTCCTACAAACTATCAGGATAGCGCTAGCCATCCGTCTTAAAGAAGAAATGGGTATATCCCAAATACTGGAACGGGAACACCAGTTGATCAATCGGGTTTTCGATCGCCTCCATGGCCAGGAGGGGATTAACATCCTGGCAGCCCAACATAGGGACCGCCTGGGTTGTTTTTCATTCTATATTGACGACCTGCATTTCAATCTGGCCGTTAAACTACTTAACGACCGGTATGGGATACAAACCCGGGGAGGTTGCTCCTGTGCAGGTACCTATGGCCACTTTCTACTTCACGTGGACGAGGAAATGTCCCGGAACATCACCTGCGAAATCGACGAGGGCGACCTATCGCACAAACCCGGATGGATCCGAATGTCTGTCCATCCTACCAACACCATGGCGGAAATCGATATCATCTGTGATGCCATCCTGGAAATCGCTGAAAACCACAAGCAATGGGCTAAGGATTACCGATACGATCCAAAATCCAATGAATTCATCTACAGGTCTGAGGGCACAGACGAACAAGATGAAATCCGATCTCTGTTTACCCTTAGATAAGATCAGCAAGATCAGGTTTTGTCCTATTCGAAATCGCTCCTCTTAAGCTTGAACGAAGCCATACCAAAACAGGGCATTTTAATTTCTAAACTCAGTCCTCCGAAGCCTGAACTAAGCTAAATCGAATGTAGGGGTTAATTCTATAACGTTGATGAATTATTGGAATATGGATACAGTTTCTTTTTTTTATATATTGATTCCCTGAAACCTAACCGCGGAAATAGTGTTCAACCCATGATTGGGAAACTATTGGCGTTATTTTTTTCTTTTCCTTCTTCCTCTGTTTTAAGAGGTAGATCCCTAATCCTTTATAATTTCTGATCATGAAAAAACTAGTCTTCATATACCTGGTTATTTTCCTTGCTAAACCAAACAATTTGCTCAGTCAGGATTATCTGAATTTTGAGGATTCAGACCCTAATAAAATGGGCTGGATGCAAGGCTTTCCTCCACCTGAAGATAAAATAGTAACTGCCATAGACGGCAGTTTCTTCAGGTTTCCCGCGTTGCGGTACAGCGTTTGCCATATGCGGGAATTTATGCCAACAACCGAAGTAAAAGGGGCGATAACCAACCGTTATAAATTTAAAGTTAGGCTTGATAGTGCTATTGACAATGTCACCTTTATGCCGACTAACAGTTCCAAACCCATGACCTGGCGGGAATCGCTGGCTAAAAATTATACGGATGGCATGCTTATCCTTCATAAGGGCAGGATCGTTTATGAAAAATATTTCGGGGAACTCAAACCGGATGGGGTGCATGCGGCCATGTCTGTCAGCAAGACCTTTACGGGAACATTAGGAGGCCTGCTGGTAGCCGAAGGCGTATTGGATGAAAATAAAACAGGAGCAGCCTATGTGCCGGAATTAAAGGGATCGGCTTTTGGCGATGCCACCATAAGGCAGATCCTGGACATGACTTCCAGCCTGAAATACAGCGAGGATTACTCAAATCCCAAGGCGGAGATCTGGGCCTTTTCTGCGGCAGGCAACCCATTCCCGAAACCTGCTTCCTATAAGGGTCCTACAAATTACTATGACTATTTAAAAACCGTTCAGAAGGAAGGTGAGCATGGGGAGATATTCGGTTATAAAACGGTAAATACAGACGTCATGGGTTGGATCGTTTCCAAAGTTACTGGTAAATCCATACCGGATCTGCTTTCTGAAAGGATCTGGAAACCTCTCGGGACCCATTTTGACGGCTACTTTCAAATAGACGGTGCCGGCATTGCGTTTGCTGGAGGAGGATTCAGCGCCAACATGAGGGATATGGCCATGTTTGGGGAAATGGTCCGTAATAAAGGAAAATTCAACAAGAAACAGATCTTGCCCGCATCCCTGATAGAAGACATAATGAGGGGAGGAAGCCAGGAAGCGTTCAGTAAATCGGTATACAATTCACTTAAAGGATGGAGCTATCGAAATATGTGGTGGCATACCCACAACGAACATGGAGCCTTTGCTGCCCGAGGGGTACACGGGCAAACCATTTATATTGACCCCAAAGCAGAAATGGTACTTGTAAGGTTTGCTTCGCATCCGGAAGCCAAAAATTCAAAAATAGATCCTACTTCCCTGCCGGCATATCATGCCGTAGCAAAATATTTAATTGGTAAATGATAATTAAAGTGGGCGTTATACCAAAGTGCTGCTTAAGCCTGACCTTAATTATCTTTTCTTTTTATCAAGGTTTCTGTCAGTCTGATTCCCTTGTTATTGATACGGGATATGAGGTGTCTGTGGTAGGTCAGATCAAGAAAATGGGACGGGGAGTACTGGAAATCGATGTGCCCTATGGAGATGAGAATTTCAAAATTAAATGGTCCAGCATCAAAGAGATTTATACGCATTCCAAATTTGTAGTGAGCAGTAATGGTGAGATTTACCGGGGGAGATTGGCTTCCGTTTCGGATCAACACGTACAAATAATTGACCAGGACTCTATTCTTCTTACCTGTGCACAGGACGATATCGTGTATTTAAACCCATTTAAAGAAGGTTTCTCCGATCGTTTTGGGGCCATGGTAGAAGCTGGTTTTAACCTTACAAAAGCCCAGAACTTACGTCAATTCTCTTTACGCAGCTCCGTCAGCTACAAAACCGATAAATGGACGGCCGATGCCTCCTACAATATCATACGGTCCAGCCAGGACAATGTAGCATCGGTTAAGCGTACCGATGGCCTGTTGAATTACCGGCGTATTTTGCCTAAAAACTGGTACTTGATTGGCACCATAGCCACCCTATCCAACACGGAACAACTCATTGACCTAAGGGCAAATTCACAACTGGGTATTGGTAAATTTATAATTAGTTCAAACCGGGCATATTGGGGGGTGAAGGCAGGCACCAATAACAATCTGGAACGCTTTACAAATGAAACGACGGAGCGAAACACCTGGGAAGCCTACCTGGGCACCGAAGTGAATTTATACGATATTGGGGACCTCCAGCTTTCCTTTCTGTACATGGGATATACAGGACTATCAGATAAGGGGCGGTATCGCGCAGACGTTAATTTTGACGCCAAGTACGACCTGCCCCTGGACTTCTTTATCCGTATGGGAATTTCCCTTAACTATGATAACCAACCTGTGCAAGATGCTAGTGAAACGGATTATATTATCCGCACAGGGATCGGCTGGGAATGGTAACTGTGCTAAGGTATTGCTTTCATTTTTTGGGATGATCAGTGCCTTTTGGAGGATATTGAATACTTCCCTTAAGGGATGCAATGGTATCAGCGTCAAAATCCGGTAACTTCAGCTCATTGTTTTCGATCCATTCCCTGACCCGTTTCTCAGCCTCTGCTTTCTTTTCCTGGGAAAGCCCCTGGTCCTTGGATAGATACAGGGTTTGGGACGGAAAGGCAAATCCACTACCGCTGTCCTCAATGACCTTGGCCAAACGCAGGTTGATATCTTCCTGTATCCCCAGAAATTCATTCCAATCTGCGGCATGGGTATAGGCAAACAGTTCTACTTTCAGAGCGTCACTGCCATAGCCCAGGAAACGTACCCGGGCGGGGTCCGGATCAACTTTGGGGTGTGCGTATAAAATCTTTCTCAACTCCACCAGGATATAGCGCATCTGATCTGAAGTGGTCTCGTAGCGCAAACCTAAAACGGTATGGTACCAGAACATATCCCTTTTCGCATAATTCTCAATTAAACGGGTGGAAAAGTCCGCATTGGGTATAGTGACAACGGTACGGCCCAGAGTTCTTATCCGTGTAGAAAACATACCGATCTTCTCTACCGTACCCAGGGTATCCCCAACTTTGCAAAAATCCCCAACACTAACTGGCTGATCAAAGATAACGGACAGGCCACCTACGATGTTTTCTATGGTTTTCTGGGCACCAAGAGCCAGAGCAATGCCACCAATCCCCAAAGCCGCCAGGCCTGCCGTAACATTGACTCCTATGGTATCTAAAGCTATCAGTAGGGCAATTAAAACAAGGATGAACTTGGCACTGTTCCGGAAAAATGATATGGCCGAAAGCCCTCCAAAACGGTTGCTCTCACGCAGGCGCTGTTCGCCGTAGGAAGACAGGGTGTTGATCAATAACCAGATGAAAATG
>NZ_CEYNTP010000077.1:5462-10752 GCF_982873095.1 Lentiprolixibacter sp.
CACCGAAAAAGCCTGCCGGACAACGATCGCTATTCCCAATGACCTGGAGAGGAAAAGTAATATGAACACAGCGAAAACCAGGCGCAAGGGTATCAATAGGGTTTTAAGAATCCTGCCATGTTTCCCCTTAGTAAAATTTTTCCAGGATAAACGAACGAACCAACTGAGCAATAGGGTAAACACCCACGCTACTAAATAAGAACCCAATGCGAGGAAAATGTTGGCTATCCAGTCCGTAATAAGAGCTCCCTGCCACCTGGAAGAAAATATACTATCGGAAGGAGGTCTTTCTAAAAATACCTTGTCATTTGCATATTTCTCATCTGTGATCACCGCCAGAGTTTTCCATGAAAACAACCACAGCTTTTTATTCTCCTCATTAGTTATACGTTCCAGTAAGAGCGGGATTTCATTATCCTGCAAGACAATAGTACCCACTTCTTCAAATGCCGGATCCAGGCCATCATTCAGGTTTCCCTCCGCATTAGCGCTTATTAAATTTATGGGTAACATCTGCCCGCTGCGATCCAAAGCCAGTTCCAGTCGCCTGACCACGGATATCGCTTTGGTTTCTATATCTTTTTCAGCAAAGGCAGAGAGGTCCATATATTGTGTGGCCCGGAATTGATCTTCCCCAGCCAATGCTTTAAAAAACCCTCTGACCGTCCCCTTTGGAGTTGACCTTCCCATAGGATCCGTCTCTATTTGGCTTTCTTTTGCTTCGGTGGTATCAATTGCTAGTGGTTTCAGTAATTGATTTGTACTAAAGGCATAGGAGGATAGGATGCTCCCAAATAGCATTAACAAAACAATTAATCTATTCATGCTCTTGAATATTACGTCGATTGAATAATGGATAGGTTATTCTTTCGGTTACAATATCGCATAAAACATTCAAAAATCCATCAATATGGAAGTACCTGTCCCACGGCAGCTTTCGCCGTACAACCATTAATACAACTACAATCCTTAAAATGGGAAGCATTTTTTTATTAACTTTGTATTACAAAGTACTTTGACATGAAAGAAAAATACGAAGAGGATCTCAGGGAAATCCGGGAGATCATGAACCGATCCAGCAGGTTCTTATCCCTCAGTGGATTATCGGGGATATCTGCAGGTATACTCGGTATTGTCGCTGCCTACCTGGCAGGGCAACATGTGTTTGTTCAGCCTGAATATTTCAGCTATCAGCCGGTGCATTTGCCCGATCAGCAATTGAGGATCCTGTTACTCCTGGCCCTTGGAACGCTTATATTGGCAATGGGCAGTACCTTTTATTTCACACAACAGGCCGGGAAGAAAAAACAAGATAAAGTATGGGACCAGCAGGCCAAACGACTGCTCACGAATTTGCTAATCCCACTGGTCAGTGGAGGCATCATATGCCTGATCCTGCTTATCAAAGGACTTGCCGCATTGGCCGTTTGCCTGTGCCTTGTCTTCTATGGTTTGGCCCTGGTAAACGCAAGCAAATACACCCTGCAGGAAGTTAGAATGCTAGGAGGTGTGCAGTTGATCCTGGGTATGACGAGCGTAATCTTCATCGAATTTGCCCTCTTCTTCTGGGCCATCGGATTTGGTTTGGTCCATATCCTGTATGGAATTTTCATGAACCTTAAATACAAGTCGTGAAAAACCTGCTCAAGGATTTTGATAGGGCCTTTGAAAATAAAGTCCGACTGGGCATTATGTCGGCACTTGTCGTCAATACCCATATGGATTTTGTCACCCTGAAGGAACTCCTTGGAGTAACCGACGGCAATCTGGCAAGTCATTTAAAACAGTTGGAAAAAAATCAATATATCCGGGTACAAAAGGAATTTTTAAACCGAAAACCCAATACCAAATACTTCGCCACAGAGACTGGTATTACCGCATTCCGGAAACATATAAACGCCATTGAGCAATTACTAAAAAAGCCATGAAAACCAAAAGCAAAACATGGGATGTTGTATTCTGGGGGATCGCCCTGCTGTTCCTGCTCCTGGGCATTCTAAACGCGATCTACATCCACCCTATCCCTGCAATCTTTTATCTGCTGCTTTCCCTGTTCTATATTCCACCTCTTGTGAGAAAGGCAACTGAAAAAATGGGAATTGGCATCCCCAGGATCCTGAAACTCCTGTTTGCTGTTTTTATCCTGTGGGCTACCCTTGCGGTTGGGGAATTGATGGAACGCTTTGAGGGCTATCTGGGGCATTAATGGCATAAGAACAAAAGGAACTGTCAACACTAAAATATAGTCATCATGAAAAACACAACAAAAAGACTGGGAATATGGGCAATTGCCATTGGGATCCTGCTGTTGATCCCCCTGGCCGCCATGCGGTTCACAAATGAGGTGAACTGGGAACTATCAGACTTTGTAATCATGGGTGCCGCACTATGCACTATAGGACTCTTGTATGAACTTATTGCACGCCGTTCCAGGAAAGCTGTTTATCGCACTGCTTTCGGAGTAGGATTATTAGGGGCCTTCCTTCTCTTTTGGGTAAACGGGGCGGTAGGGATCATCGGGTCCGAAGATCAGCCGGCCAACCTGTTGTACGGCGCGGTTTTTGTCGTGGGTTTGATCGGTTCGCTTTTCGCCCGTTTCAAGGCCATTGGAATGTCACGCACCTTGTTTGCTGCCGCCCTTGTTCAAATGCTCGTACCGGTGGCCGCATATTTTATCTGGCCCCCACCAGTGACTTCCTGGTCCCCCGGTGTACCCGGAGTGTTCCTTTTAAGCGCATTCTTTGCCCTGTTGTTTCTTATTTCTGCCCTGTTATTCAGGCAGGCCAGCTCCTCTCAGGAAGGTACCGTCTAATATTGATTACCTTGTAGGTGAGAACCTGAACCCATTATTGCGTGCTCACCTTTAAAACTGTTGCTGAAAAACGGTATTGGCTATATGCCTCTATCATATATCTCGTCATTCTCGTTACGATAGTGTTGGGAACACCTTTTCAAAAATGGCTGTGGGGACAGGATGTGCAAGTAGTGCTTTTTCTAATTGGCATGCTGTTGACCGGCATTACCATTATTGTTTTTGGCTTAAAATTTAAACCTAAAAGCACAGAACTGGTACTCTGGCTGGGATTAGCGACCATAGGGGTGATGCTTATCTTCAGGCTGGGTGCGGCAGAACGCAGCCACCTAATGGAATACGGTATCCTGGCTATTTTTATCTATAAGGCATTGTCTGAACGGTTAGGTGTTGAAAGGTCTTTTTTAACCGTGGGAATACTGGCTTTCCTGATAACTTCTTTGCTTGGAATACTTGATGAGGGGATTCAAATCTTCATACCCCAAAGGGTTTTTGATCCTGAAGACATCCTCTTCAATATGCTGGCCGCCTTTATGGCCGTTGCCGGAAGCCTGATTCTTCATTGGGTGAGAAGAAAGCTAAAGTAAATACATACCAGTAAAACCCCTTTAGCAGCGTTAAGAACCGTCGTAATTCTGAAACAAATATTTAATAAATTCCCCGCTTCTTCGTACCTTAGAGTGTCACAGGATGTCGTTTAGCACGTCCCCTGAATTGGAGGTACTAGGTGTGGGAAGAAGGGGAGATAAGCCCTCCTGAAAGAATTCTGAAAACTATAAAAGTATATAAGATGTCTGCAGAACTTATCATTATCATTGTGGGCGCCATCCTCCTGTTGCTCGCATTCGGAGACAGCATTAAGTTTAAAGGAAAACCCCTTGGCCTGGTAAACCCCAAACTCAAAGTTCCTCTGGGTATAATCGGTGTTCTTCTGATTATTTACGGGGGCTTCTCCTATGGTACTGTCAATTTACCCGGCCAATTGGAACAGGCCCAGGTGGGTAATGTAAAGCAGATCACTTACCCCGTGAACGCCGTGCAGGTACTATCGCCTGTTGAAGGGGATTCTGTAAATTGCCGTATCCTGACCATGGGGGTATATCCGGAAACGCATGACAAAGACATCTGGGTAGTATTGAGGCCTTCTGATGACCGCTATTATCCGCAATCCGACCATACCAACACCTCCTACAAAAGGGACGGGGAATGGCAGGTGATTACACGATTCGGCGGGGATAAGGATGAAGAATTCGAGGTTATCGTCTACGAAACCGATGCCACTGCCTCCCAATTTTTCAGTACCACCATTGCGGATTGGAAAGCCGCCCTCCAGTACCCCGGGCTGGAACTACAGGAAATACCCCAAGGAGCTACAGAGGTGGACCGCCTGAAGGTCACCTTAAATAAAAATTGCCGGGGTGCACATGAGACGGAGGATTCACAGTAAAATGGAATTCTATTTACTTTTTTAGGATCCCTAGCTGACTTAGTCCTGAAAGTCATGGATTAGCTTACAGGAACTAATTTTTTTCCCATTTATCCAAAAAAACAAGGCGTACATCCCCTACCCGCAAGAGGGGATGTACTCGTTTAAGCACCCCTTTCTTCGACCTGCGGTACCCTGCCTTCCAAAAATCTGGCCATTCTCCCACTTGGTCTAAAAAATTACGCCTGAAATCAGTCCAGGCATACCTTGTGCCTTAAATAAACCCCCGAATTATGAAATTAAAAATTAACCTTATTGAGATTGGACGGTTCCTGATTTGTTTAGGTATAGCCTTCGTAGCTTGGTTATACATGTGGAATACCGGATCTATCTTCTAGCCTTTACCCTTATTTCAGGACTTTGATAAGAGGTGTGCAGGAAGCGCATCTGGGGATGTACACCCCAATTGTTCCATTATCTGTTGTAATTGTGTTTTCAGCAGTGCGATGGTATGATGACCACCTGCCTTGCCCAAGGCCCCTACGCCATACATAAAGGGTCGCCCCATAAAGGTAAAACGCGCCCCGGAAGCCATGGCACGAGTGATATCGGGCCCTGACCGCAGGCCGCCATCCATCATAATAAGCATGCGATCCTGATAGATCGGGGCCAGGCGCTGTACGCTCGCAATTGTGGATTCCCCGGCATCTAGTTGCCGGCCCCCGTGGTTGGAGATGACCACTCCGTCTATACCCAGTTGTATGGCTTTTTCCATATCAGTGGCTGATGCTACGCCTTTAAGGACCAGTTTCCCTTTCCATCGTTCGCGAATAGGACCTATTTTATCAACATTCAAGCGCTTGTCAAAGGTCTGGTCCATAAACTCCCCCAGCTGTTTTAAACTAAGGTTGCCGGGAATATAGGGCAACAGGTTAGCAAATTTGGGCGTTCCTGCAGCCATCATCGCGCCAAGCCAACGGGGTTTAGACAACATTTGTAAAAGATTCTTACGTGTCATCTTGGGGGGCATGGAAAGGCCATTTCGTATTTCT
>NZ_CEYNTP010000078.1:0-10726 GCF_982873095.1 Lentiprolixibacter sp.
TAAGCTCAAAAACGGTATACAGCAGACCTAAAATAATTACCCCAGGGATTTAATGTACAACTGGTTCAGCCCAAAATGTAGGGCAAGCAGGGTAAGGGCCTGGGCATATCCAAGTCCTGGGCCCAAGAATATCAGGGAAAGGAGGTAAAAAATGGGGAAGGTCAGCAAAGCGAAGCCAAAACGAAATGTACTGGCGAACTCGGGTTCGGGAACAACCCGAGTTTTTATCCACAACCACACTAAGGAAAGTGGAAAGTTCAACAGGTAAAAAATACTTTTGATAAAAGCTTTCGGGCGGTGTTTTACGAAGATGTCACTCGTCCTATCCTCCTGAAAATCCTTAAGGAGTTGATTGGCCTTTCCCGGATCCATAAAATCGATCCCCTGATGCTCGAGCCAGGCTTCAAGCTGATCGTGTGGGGCCTCCTCTGGTATATGTGTAGTCAGGGTTTTTAGTTGCTCCGTAACTTCATTTCTCATGCGATCCACAGACACCCGCGGGTTGTCTGGGAGATAGAATTGTGTTGCCGAAAAGGGAGTTCCATAACAGAGGGCTGCCGAATCCGGCAAATCAGCGGCACTATAAAAATTAAGCCCTACGGGCATAAGCTGAATATCAAGACCTGGGTGCTGTTCCAGACAGCGAAACAAGATCCTGGTAAACCCCTTGCTGAGTGGCCTGACCCGGCGTTCCAGATTGTGATTGGCTTCCGGAAAGATCAATATGGCCTCCCCCTCTGAAAGTAGATCAGCACATCTTTGAAAGATTTCCTCATTCCTACTCAGTGTTTCGCGACCATCGCGTAGCCGGTAAACGGGCAACATCCTGAAAAAATAAAACAGGGAACGGAAAAGCGCATTGGAGAAGACATCGGAGCGGGTTAAAAAATAAGGTTTACGCCTGCATAGGGTTGCAATCAAAAGGGCGTCGAGTAAGGCATTCTGATGATTGGGTAAAAACATCAGGGGTCCTTGCCCGGGGATAGCCATGGCATTGTTAACCCTGATCTTTCGAAAATAGCAGTAGAGCGCAGCCCGCATGCATAATTTTGCCGTAAAGTAGATGACTTTCCTCAAGTTCGGTGCTATAGGTTACTCAGCGAAGTCGCTCAATAAATTTCTTTCGTTTTTAAAATACCATTAATTTTACCAGCGTATCACCACAATTTACAGAAAATGGCACGAACACCGAGCAATATGCTTCCCCTGGGAACCTCTGCCCCATCTTTTAACCTTTATGATACCATTACGGACAAGATGATCCAACTTGAAGACGCCCGGGGTGAGAAAGGTACCGTTGTCATGTTCATTTGTAACCACTGCCCCTTTGTAATTCACGTCAATGAGGAAATCGTGAAGCTGGCCAAGTCCTATCTACAAAAGGGTATTGGTTTTATTGCCATTTCCAGCAATGATGTTGAGAATTACCCCCAGGATGCCCCTGACCTCATGAAGCAAACAGCCCAGCGTTTGGGGTATCCCTTTCCCTACCTCTATGACGCAACTCAGGAGGTGGCACAAGCCTATGACGCAGCCTGCACTCCTGATTTCTACCTTTTTGACAAGGACCTGAAGTTGGTCTACCGGGGACAGTTAGACGATTCCCGGCCGGGAAATGGTATACCGGTTACGGGTAGCGACCTTAAGGCAGCAATGGACAACCTGATAAACGGACTGCCCATATCCGGCGACCAAAAGCCCAGTATTGGTTGTAATATCAAATGGAAATAAAAGCCTTAGCTGATTTAAAACACACTCCCGCGAACCTACATGAAAAAGGGTGCCATTTCCATTGTTCCACTTCGTCCTGAACTTTTTGAGACTTACATACAGGTGGGTACAACATCCTACTGCCAGCACTACCTGCACCTTTGGGAAAACCAGGAC
The DNA here is from genome assembly GCF_982873095.1 of Lentiprolixibacter sp. Lineage (NCBI taxonomy): Bacteria > Pseudomonadati > Bacteroidota > Flavobacteriia > Flavobacteriales > Flavobacteriaceae > Lentiprolixibacter > Lentiprolixibacter sp. The sequence goes on from NZ_CEYNTP010000078.1 coordinate 1,888, forward strand.
CCTACCTACTATATTGAAAATGCCTTCCGATCAGAAGTGGTACAAAAAGAATGGGAAGACCCGGAGGTATTACTCTACCTGATCTACCTGGAAACCCTCCCGGTGGGTATCCTGAAAATTATCCTGGATAAGGTTATAAATGGAGAAAATAAAATCAACTGCCTGTTTCTGGAACGGATTTACCTATTGGCAGCGTATACGGGAAAAGGCATCGGCCAAGCGGCACTTGAGTTTACAGAAACCCTGGCCAGGAAAAAAGGGCAAAACCACATTTGCCTGGAAACCATGCAAAAAGGCCCCGCCCTCGATTTTTATCAAAAAAACGGATATGCTATTTTGGGGGTTAAGCAACTGGATTTCCCGGGAATGGTGACTGATGAACGACCCATGTATATTCTTGGGAAAGCATTGCTGTAATACGGCACAGCTTCTTTCAATACGCTATATCCAACCTTTACGTATCAAAAGATGATGTATATGGGCATAGTAGTGGACACCGTGCCAAACATACCGGCCAATATTTTCTCCTTTAAATCACCTGCCGACCTGTAGAAGTAATTTTAACAGGATTGGGGTAGGGTATTCCTTCAGTTAATTGTTTAGATCAATAAGGGCGGTAAGGCCAACTAAAATCCTTGTATATGAATACTTTTTTCGCAATTCTGATCTTACTAGTGGCCCTGAATATGTTCCTTTTGTTCATAAGCTACCGACAGCCCAAATAGTCTCAGGAAAAACTTACTTCTTTCCTATTGATCGTGGGTTATTGGACGTCTACCAGCTCTACATCAAACAACAAAGTTGCATTGGGTGGAATAACACCACCTGCACCGGCAGCGCCATAGGCAAGTTCTGGCGGTATGATCAGACGGGCTTTATCCCCAACTTTCAATAGTTGTATCCCTTCGTCCCATCCCGGGATTACCTGTCCTACTCCCAACTGAAAACTAATGGGTTGATTTCGCTGAAAAGAAGAATCGAAGACCTGTCCGTTAAGCAGGGAGCCTTCGTAATGTACAGATACGGTTTTGCCCTTTTGGGCTTCCGGGCCATTACCCTTATCCAATATTTTAAACCGCAGGCCGCTTTCTGTCTTGTCAAATCCCTCTGTAACTTTTTCCAGGGCTGCTTCAGCCTCTTCTTTTGCTTTGGCCAGGCGTTCAATTCGGGAGTTTTCAAAGGTCCGAAATGCAGCTATAGCATCCCAGGCTTCAGCATCCTTTCCTACCCTTAGAATTTCAAGCGATTCAATCAGGTCGCCCTGTGCAATAGTATCCACTACTTCCTGCCCGTGTTCCACATGGCCAAAAACCGTGTGCTTGTTGTCCAGCCAGGGCGTGGCCACATGTGTTATAAAAAACTGGCTCCCGTTCGTCCCAGGGCCTGCATTTGCCATCGAGAGCACTCCTGGCCCGGAATGTCGCAGATCCGGATGGAACTCATCGTCAAATTTATATCCCGGGTCACCCGTACCCGTACCCAGCGGGCATCCCCCCTGAATCATGAAATCCGATATTACCCTGTGGAACGAGAGTCCATCGTAGTACGGACTGCCTTCGGATTTGGCAGAGTTTTTCATCTGACCTTCAGCCAGGGCGACGAAATTCCCAACGGTACCAGGCGTTTTATCATAGGTGAGTTTAACGAGGATTTCTCCTTTACTCGTATTGAATTTGGCGTATATTCCTTCTTGCATAATGTTGATTTAGCTAAGGCGCAAAGGTAGGCAATTTAGGAGGATTTACCCCTTAATTACAGAGGGTGTAATAATTCCGTATTTGTCTATCAGATATACCAGGCTGGCCATGGTGGCTGCCCCCAATTCAAGCTCCCTTTTATTCACATGCTCAAAGGTATCGTTAGCGGCATGGTGATGGTCAAAATAGCGTTGGGTATCCGGCCTAAGTCCCGCCAGTACGGCCTGACCATCCTTTAGAGGTCCGATATCTGCACCACTCCCACCTTTGATAAAGCTGTGGATAAGATACGGCTCAAAAAGGGGCTTCCAGCTGAGAATTTGATTGTAATTGTCTTCGCTGCAATCAAATGAGAAACCCCTTGGGGTAAACCCTCCTGCATCGCTCTCCAGTGCAAAGACGTGTTTCTCACCCTTTTTAAGGGCTTCTGCAGCATATTTTCGTCCACCCCTGAGCCCATTTTCCTCATTCATAAACAACACCACGCGCAATGTGCGTTTGGGACGGTATCCGGTTTTTTTGAAAAGGTGCAACACCTCCATACTTTGCACGCATCCGGCACCGTCATCGTGAGAACCATCCCCCAGGTCCCAGGAATCCAGATGCCCGCCAACGACCATGATCTCTTCAGGATAAGTTGTTCCACGGATTTCACCAATAACGTTGTACGACAAAACATCTTCCAGCTGCCGGCAATTTTGCTTGAAATAGAACTTGATACCCGGGTCCAGTTTCAGGGTGGTGCTCAAGAGGTCTGCCCCGTTGGTACTGATGGCTGCAGCGGGGATACGCTGTTCCGGGGGCAATTCCCCATAACTCATGGAGCCCGTATGGGGATAGTCGTCGTTCCGCAAGGTCATGGACCGAACAATCACACCTACAGCTCCTTTGGCTGCAGCTTCTTCGGCACCTGAATAACGTTGGTCAACGCAACCCGAATAGCTCTGAAATGTATTGATCAAAGTGGGGTCCATGGGTCGGTTGTAGAAGACGATTCTGCCTTCTACCTGTTCCCTTGGCAGGTTTTTAAGTTCTTCTATGCCCTGCACTTCCACTACATGCGCCTTGAGACCACCCAAAGGAGTGGCTACAGAGCCGCCCAGGGCACACACGGGAACATTGTTGGTAAGTCCCGGTTTGCTCTCGATATAGGCAAATTCAGGAGTGCCCCGCACCCATTTAGGCACCATTACGGGTTGTAACCAAACGCGATCAAGCCCAAGCGAATCAAGTTGGGCCCTGGTGTAGGCCACAGCCTGTTCGGCCTGGACAGAGCCAGATAACCGCCCGCCGATTTGATTGGAGAGGTAATTGAGCCAGGCATATGACTTCCCATCGGTGAGGGCAGCATCATAGAGGGCTTTTATTTGTCTTTCATCTTCGCTCTGGGCGAACGTCTGAAGTGCCACTAAGGCAACAATGAAAAGCATTCTCATTCCTTATCTTCTTGAAGTTGTTTTCTGTATAATGGGATATTTGCCTTGATTTCCTCATCCAACTCGGGCGCCTTAATATCCTTGTGTTTGCTGAGTTCTTCCAGCAAGATCGAAGCCACAATTACACGTGCTGCGCGCTTGCTGTCAGCAGGGATAACATACCAGGGGGCATGTGGATGGGAAGTCCTGTTGATGGCTTCTTCATAACAACTGATGTACCGATCCCATAGTTTTCGTTCTTTCAGGTCGCCCGGGGAAAACTTCCAGTTCTTCCGTTCCAGGCGAAGCCGCCTCAGCAGGCGTTGGCGTTGTTCTTCCTTAGAAAGGTGGAGGTAGAATTTAAATACCAGCGTCCCGTTTTGGGCCAAATGTTTTTCAAAATTATTGATTTGTTCGAACCTCGCATTCCAGAACTCCTCGTCAATTTTATCAACCTGATCAATTCCGGGGATATTCTCTGAGAGGATATATTCCGGATGGACACGGGTAACTAAAACATTCTCATAGTGGGTCCGGTTGAATACGCCAAATTTACCCTTGGCGGGCAGGGCGATGTAATGCCTCCAGATATAATCATGTGCCCGTTCCAGGTCAGTGGGCACCTTGAAGCTGTGCACTACCACACCATTTACATTGCAATCCTTGAAGACCTCACGGATAAGGCTGTCCTTTCCCGAGGTATCCATCCCCTGAAGGCAGATCAGCACTGAATATTTCCTGTGTGCCCAAAGGGTATTCTGAAAGTCACCCAGGGCCACCCTGACTTTCTCCAGATCTTTCTTAAGTTGTTTGTCAGACCTGCCGAGGGTCTGCAGGGTGGGTATATTCTTCAATTCAATCCCGGGATTGGCAAAATAATCCCCGCTATTAATTTGTTCCATGGCCTGAATATAGGATATTTTCTTGGGCTTCTAAAGGGCTTATAAGGCCAGAAAGCCGTCCTTGTAGCTACGCTTCGACTGCTGCTTTCTGGTTTTTGTCGAAAAAAAGGGGAGGCCGCTATGGAAGGTTGTACTTTTATATTGTCCTAAATTTTACAGTATCAAGACTTTACGTTATGCGTACCACTTCCTTCCTGATATTGCTTAGCTCCGCTATGCTGTTTCTCTCCTTCACTCCAAACAAGGCATGTGAGTACATGGGGTCTAACATCGGGTTTATCCAAAAGCAAACCCTGAAGGCCCTGGAGAGTGATGACATCAATATATCACGTTATTACGCATACAGGGCACTTAATGCCATCGAAAAGTCCAAAAAGCAATTCATGGCCTGCGGGTGTGAACAGGCCGAGAAAAACATAGAAGAAAGCTCTGAACACCTGAAAAGGGCCACCAGGGTCACGACCCTGGCCAGTACCAGAATTATCCTTAACAAAGCCCTGCAAAGCACGCAAAACAGCCTGGAAGCCCTGGAAGAACACGAAGAATTACACGATAGCCGTTACGGCAGTGATCAGCTGAGCATGAACACCAAAGCCGCATATCTGGAGCAACAAAAAGGACGGATGCCGGTTGGGGAGGCCCTGCAGAAGAAAATAGACCAGGCATTGATCGACTATCAGAACTCCCTTGAAAAGGTCGTAAATTCCACCCCTTGCAAAGAGGCATACAAACTGGCCATCACCAATTATGAAAGATGTGAGGAGCAACTCTTGCGACCCGATCTGTCTGAGGCGAAGAAATACTACAATCTGAAGACCAAGCAAATCACCGAAGCGGCGTTGAACAAGCTTAAAAACTGCACCACATCAGCCGAGTAAGATCGAATACTATTTGCTGGCAAATAAATTCACATCCTCTTCGGATACTTCCTTTCCACCCAGGATAATGAGGCGCTCTACAACATTGCGCAATTCCCGTATGTTTCCCGTCCAGTCGTATCCCTGAAGCAGGTCTACCGCCTTTTTGGAGAATTTCTTTTTCGCTATTCCCTGCTCTGCCGCGATCTTCTCTGAAAAGTGTTCGATCAGCATTGGGATATCGGCCCTCCTGTCATTGAGCGCCGGTACCTGAATGAGGATTACCGCTAGTCTGTGGTATAAATCCTCCCTGAAGTTCCCATCAGCAATTTCCTTTTTCAGGTCCTTGTTCGTAGCGGCTACTACGCGCACATCTACTTTAATGTCTTTATCCGAACCCACCCGAGAAATCTTGCTTTCTTGCAACGCCCGCAGGACCTTTGCCTGGGCGGAAAGGCTCATATCGCCTACTTCATCCAGGAAAATAGTTCCTTTATTGGCCGCCTCAAATTTACCTGCCCGGTCCTTTACCGCAGAAGTAAAAGCTCCTTTCACATGGCCAAACAATTCACTTTCAATCAATTCTGAAGGAATAGCTGCACAGTTTACTTCTATGAACGGCCCGCTGCTACGGGAACTCTTTTGGTGAAGCCAGTGGGCCACCAATTCCTTTCCTGTACCATTCGCCCCTGTAATTAAGACCCTGGCATCGGTAGGTGCTACTTTTTCGATCATATCCTTGATCTTGGTGATCTCCTTACTATCGCCAACCATTTCATAATTCTTGCTCACCTTCTTCTTAAGGATCCGGTTTTCACTGACCAGTTCCTTCTTGTCCAGCGCATTCCTAACGGTGGTGAGCAGGCGGTTGAGGTCCGGTGGTTTTGAGATGTAATCGAAAGCCCCGAGTCGCATGGTATTCACTGCAGTATCCAGGTCACCATGCCCTGAGATCATAATAAAAGGGGTCTCGGGTTTTATTTTACGGGCGGCCTCAAGCACTTCCACCCCATCCATTTTGGGCATCTTAATATCACAAAGGGCAAGGTCATAATCATTCTTTTTAATCATGTCCAGCCCCTTGCTTCCATCCTCTGCTTCTTCTACGTCATAGTGATCATTTTCTTCTGTTAGGATTTTCACAAGGACGCGCCGGATGGCTGCTTCATCTTCTATTACCAGTATTTTCGACATTCGAATTATTTAAAAAATTGAAACTTTGAAACCCAGCTTGTAATACAGGCTGCCTTTATTGTTCAAGTTAAAAACATTATTTCTTTTATCATCGCGCAAAATTCCATTTTGTAGGAACGTATAACCTGCAAAACCATAAAAAGATGCCATTTTGGACAGGTTGAACTGATATCCAAAAGCACCAACCAGGGCAGAGAGTGAAATGGCTGAGCCTAAGTCGTTATCAGGCAAAATGATATCGTTTTGCGCATTCACAAAATATCCATCCAAAAATAATGCCATGAGGAAGGTATTCCTGTTGGTCAGGTGATATCTGAAATCACTGCGGGGGATTCCCAGGGTGAAGGACCATTTGGGATGAAAGCGCCGATAGTAGTTGATCAGGGGAAGGGGTACGGGCAAACCTGTGGTGCTGTTATATGTGAGCCCCAGCACCAGGCGAAATGGTTTCTCATGATCCATTCGTTCCTTCCAAAAGGTCGCCGTGGCATTGATCAAAAAATCCTTACTGCCAATAGTGGTCACCAAATTTGAGGCCAGGCGTGGTGTTAATATCCCCACAAATCGCCAGTCTTCATTCCATTTGAAGATATAGCCCAGGTTAAAGTCGATAACATGCAGGTGCTCCAGTTCTGAGTCGTCAAAAGGATATTCACGTTCCGGGTCAAAATCAATGTAGTTGTATTCAGAGCCAATGATCAGGTACTTTTCCCCCTTAAGTTTAAACGGCATATTCAATATCACCCTGTACCGCGATGTATTCACCTCAGAAATATCATTGGGTACTTTGGTATATTCTAATCTGAGCAGGTCTGTACTCTGCCCCTGGCAGTATAAAACCGCAAAGCATGCCAGAACACCGGCTTTCAGGAGCTTACTTATTGGCATTTCCGGTTTTTCTCATGTGCTGACTAACTTCAAATGGGGCATGCTGATACACATGTACGTCCCGTTGTGGGAATGGAATAACAATCTTGTTTTCTCTGAATGCCTTGTCGATCTGATACCTAAGATCACTTTTAGTAACTGGTGAAGAGAAGCTTTCGCTGATGTGGAATTTAACTGAAAACAGCAGGGCAGAATTCCCGAAGTCTTCAAACAAAACAAAAGGCTCCGGGTGTTTGAGAATTGCCGGATTATTGAGGGCGCAGTCCAGAAGCAGTTGGGTAACTTTATCCACATCACTCCCATAAGCCACGCCAACATCCACAGATTCCCGGGTACTATCCTGATTTTGAGTATGGTTATAAATGATGTTGGATATAAACATGTGATTGGGAATCACAATTACCTTGTCGTCCCTGGTTATGGCCCGTGTAGTACGCAGTTTTATTTCAAAGACCCTTACCACCTTTCCGTCTACCTCAATGATATCACCCACCAACAGGGATTTATCGGTAATAATAAAAATCCCCGCAATGATATCCTGGAAGAGCTCCTGAAGGGCCAAACCAAGACCCACGAATAGAGCTGCTGAAGCTGTGATCAGGATGGTGATATCAATGCCCGCTGCACTCATGGTCACCAGGATGACCGCCACATATACCAGGTATTTTATGAACCTGAAAACACTGATGAATTTTTGCTTGTCATCCCCCTGCATCTTGCGGGTAAGCAACATCCGTAACCATTTAAGGACAAAACTGGTAACCAGAAAGGCCAACACTAATAGCAGCAGCAGGCCAATAGTGATATGAATAGATTTTTCTCCTTCCCCGATGTGCAGGCCCATATTGAGGATCTCCTTAATGGAGCCCCACAGGTCTTTTTCCAGGAACTCTCCTACCTTACTCGGATTATCCTGGAATAAACTTAATATCGCAACCATTTGAACAATTCTTTATACGACGGTTTTTTACCATACATTAATATGCCTACCCGATAAATCTTGGCAGCCAGCCACACAATCCCTATAAAGGTAAGTCCCAGCAACAATATAGATACCAAAAATTCCCACAGGGGCACCCCACCATCCCCGATCCCCGCTGGCAGTCGCATCAGCATTACAATTGGAGAGGTTAGGGGAAAGAGTGAAAACCCTACTGCAATAGGGCCGTTTGGGTTATTGAAAACGGAGAAAAATCCGATGTATATAGCGAGTACCAGAGGCATTATTATCGGAAGCAGGAATTGTTGGGTATCGGTCTCATTGTCTACTGCAGCGCCAATGGCCGCATAAATTGAACTGTAAATGAGGTAACCCAGGACAAAGTATACTACAAAAGAGAAGATCAATAAGGCCCAGGGAATCTTATAAAGTTCAGTAGCATAGAGTTGCAAGGTATCAGCTGTTGGGGATACAGTTTCCATTCCCGGCATACTAGGGCCCATCTGGGGTCCGGATTCAAGAGCTGATAAATCAATCCCAAAAACCGATAATACAAAGAACATCAGAAGGGAGGCAGAAATGATCCAAATGGCGAATTGGGTGACCCCGGCAAGGGAAGTCCCGATTATTTTTCCCAACATCAGCTGAAAGGGCTTTACAGTAGAGATGATCACCTCAATAATGCGACTGGTTTTTTCTTCTATGACACTGCGCATTACAAAGCCCCCGTAGATCACAATGAACATCATGATGAGATATCCGAAACTCCCTCCAATTATGGCCTTGATCTCGTTGATCCCTTTCAGGTTTTCCTCGCCCTCAAAAGTAGCGGTACGCAGATCAAAGCCTGTTCCCAGTTCCTCAAATTCCTGTGAAGAGACGCCCAGGTCACTAAGCCTTTTTGCCCGGATCTTTTCTGAGAAAACAGCCTCAATAATTCATTACC
>NZ_CEYNTP010000079.1:0-10573 GCF_982873095.1 Lentiprolixibacter sp.
GCCTGCAAAGCACAATATCCCTACTAAGCAAAAACTGTTTTTCACGGGCACTCAACAAATTGGAAACCGTTATCGGGTAAAGGCCCAGACGGTCTATCCTTCGCTTTAAGCTGTCCTTTTTAGGGTAATCCCAGCTAAGCAGGTACAGGCCTGCACATTTTCCGTACCTGATGGCATCCCTAGTAAAACGGGTGTTGGTCACTACCCAGGCCTCGTCTGGTTGCCTCGTTTTGCTGTAGCCATTATCCGGAGATGCCTTCACATCCAGGAAACGCGAATGTATGTAAAGCGGAATCTTTACATTGCAGTTGCGCCCCTGCTCCCCATGAAACTTGCATTCTACAAGGATAAGCCGATCTTCTTTTTCTGCCAGGACATCTATTTCATGTGGCACACAATGCCCCTGAAGTACTTTACCCACTTGTGTCCGGTAGCCCGAATAGTAAAGAATTGCATTGATGAAATTCTCAAATGGAAAACCGGTTGGGCCCAATTCATATATGGCTTTTTTAAGTTTATACCGGGAAGCGGAAACGGGGGTGGCCTTTTTCAATATGGCGTATGCGCGGTTATACAATTCCTTTGTAGTGATTCCTTCATACAATTCCCCTTTCACTTGCTCCACGATACTGCTGATCAGCTCCTTATCAGCACCACTTCGTTTTAGTGATTTTTTTAGCTTCTCTTCTGAAAAGGGTACCGTTTCCCCTGAATATTTTACGATATGAATAACATCATCTGCCATCTCCCCGCGCATACTAGGATATATACATTAGCTGGAATTACAGTTGCGACCGGTCAGGGCTCATTCCAAATACATCCCTTACCAGGGCTTTGAACTGGTTATCTGTCATACTGTCTACCTTTTGCACAGGACCTACCTTTTGAGCTATGTCCCGGTGGTTGTCTTCCAACCATTTAAAGAATTGTGCATAGGTATTCCCGGGGCCAAATATGGCAATAGAGCGTGGGGCCTTAATCGCCTTTGCAATATCCTCAAAGAAAGACCTCAGCTGATGTTTTTCCCTTTCTGTATACTTACTGTCCTGTACCACATCCTGTGGACCCCATTTAGATTTGGATCGAGATCCGCCGCGTGGATTGAAAAATTCCACATCCGACTGTATCGTGGTAAAGTATTCCTTTCCATCGTGAAGCGTAACCAAATGCGCCTTTTCCTTATCGAGCCAGATACCAATATATTTCATAGAATTGTAGTTTAATCGTGATCATTGAGTGCTAAAACCGGGATACTGTAGTGATATCCCAATTCCTGTACGAGCGGCCGGGACAGGATCTTACCAAGAAAGGTGTGCTTCCGGTTGATAAAGGCAACCATTTCGCTTTCCCTGCCTTCCACAAAAGCCCCGATCCCTTTGTGAACATTCATATTTTCAAGGGAGTGAAAACTGTGTTCAGTTCCTTTTAGGATGGCCTTTAACAGATCCATATTACTTTCCTGTTGACGGCTCAGTTGATTTTCTTTTTTGATATGCAATACGCGGATAGATGCCTTGTGCAAGCTGGCAATATCCAGCAGGTAGTTTAATTCCCTACGCTTATAGGCCACCTTGTAATCGGTAGGAAAAACAATTTCTTTGGGAGGTGTATAGTGATAGTCCTGGGGTATGGCCAACACCGGACACTCCGTTACCCCTTCCATTACATTAACTGTATTCGTGCCAAAAATGATACTCTCAGCTCCGGTAACCCCTTTGGTCCCCATGATGACTATGTCAATATCGTAACGTGCGATGGTGTGCTTTATACCGAAAAGCAGCGAATTATGGGTCGCTATGGTTTGGTAATGGTGGTTAGGGTTATCGAAATGCAGGTCCAGCGTATCCAGCAATTTGGCCAATCCGGTTTCTGAATCTTCCTTTGCAGCTATATAGGCCCTGTCCTCCGCATCTGGAGGTGTTACACTATCTATGCTATATCCGCTTACCTGGAAGGCATTGAGGAAATACATATCACAGGGAACCTCCCGGTAAAGCTCCATGGCATAACGAATGGCATTGAGTGCATTTTTGGAAAAATCTGTTGGTAAGAGTATCCTTTTTTTCATTGTTCAGGCTTGGATTCTAAACATAATTCAATGAACCATCAGGTCCACCGCAGGGCTCAGTTGTGCTGAGGGATGATCAGAAAGGGGACTTCCACTTCAAAACTGATCCTTTTAATGACACGTTCCCGCATGAGGTTCCCTAAAAAACCATGCTGATAAAAGATCATGGCCAGCATCCCTATACCAAGTTCATCAAGGAAGGTCTGTATAACCTCGGATTTGCTTGAAAAATCCGGCATCCAGTGTATGGTGTGTTGTACCCCATTCAAGTAGTCCCTAAGGGTATTGAGATTGGCTTTCTGTTTTTTGGAAAGCCGGCCTTCCTCATTGATGTGGATGATCCGCACTGCTGCCTTGCATGTTTTGGCCAAAAACAGTAAAGGTGCCATTACCTGGGCATCATAATTCCGGTTGTAGTCTGTAGCAAATGCGATTTCAAAGGGGATATCACATTCTTTCTCACGGGGAACCACTAAAACCGGGCATTTTGGGATGGCACGTATAGTTTTGATCACACTGCTTCCCATAAACACTGGAATTGCCCCGGTGCTTCCCGTATTTCCCATCACCACCAAATCGATATCCTTCTCTTCCACCACCTCGGTAATGACCTCCGCTAAGTGGCCTTTCTTAAGCAATGTTTTGCGAATATGCCTGGGGTTAGGGGCATCGAGGTTGATACGGTGAAAGGCGTGGTCCAGCCCTTCCTTACCCTCTTCCTCTAATTGAACCAGCAGGTTCCTGTTCTTCGTATGCTGCCGGTCATGGGTGACCAATGGGGTATTTTCAGAGTATACATTCAGGAGATATACCCGGCAATCTGTTTCCCTGAATAACTGGGAGGCATAATACAAAGCGTTGTAAGCATTATTTGAAAAATCCGTGGGGATCAGAATATTCTTCATGATCAGGCGGTATTAGGTGTATCCGGAATTACCATAAACGGAATGGTGATATGGAAACCTATTTTTTTAATCACCGGTTCTATGAAGAGGCTCTCCAGGAAGGTATGTTTGTTTTGGATCATTGCGAGCATTTGCACTTCCCTGGTTTCCTGGAATTTGTTGATTCCTGTGATGATTTCCTGGCTGGGAAAATCATGGAATTGAGATGGCCTTTTCCCGATCAGGTCCTTCAGGTGTTTCTGGTTGTCCATCTGGTTATCGGTAAGCTCAAAACCCGTGGAGATATGCAACACTTCCAGTCGGGCTTTATGCAGATCTGAAATATTGAACAGTACGGAGAAGTGTTCTGGTGTGTAGCGAACTTCGTAATCCGTAGGGAACAGGATTTCCCTGGGTTGTTCGTAGGTATATCCCGAAGGAACCGCAATAACAGGACAACTCGCTTTCTTGATCACATGTACGGTGTGCGTGCCCAGGAAAATTTCCTTGGCCCCGGTTGCCCCCTGTGTCCCCATAACAATGAGGTCAGCTTCTTCCTTCTCCACCATATCCAGCACTTCATCAACCAGGATATTAAATGCAGAATGGGTGTAAAAAGTATGTTTGGGATTATTAAATTGGGTCTCTACCCTTTTCTTCATTTCTGTAAGGCGTTCGTCTGAATCTGTTTGGTAGAAATCCCCAAGTCCAATCTGTCCCGGGCTGTGCAAAATATACTCGGTCTGGTAGATGGCCGGGGTAAAGGTGTTCAGAAGGTAGAACGTGCAGGGTTCCTCTTTAAACAGTTGAGCTGCATAGGCCATGGCATGGTATGCATTTTCAGAGAAGTCGGTAGGGACTATTATTTTTTTCATCGCAATGGGTTTTAGGTTACCTCGAAAGGTTTTGCAATACCAGGAACGGGATTTTGACATGCAGGCCAAGCCAGTCAAGGGTGGATTGGTAAAGCATATGTTCCAGGTGGGAATGACGGGAATTCACCATGACCAGCATGTCAATGTCGTTATGCAGAATATATTTCGTAATGGCCATGGTCTTATCTTTTTCAGGGGTGGTATGAAAGGTGAGACGGGCTTTGCTCAGACATTCCTGTAGAAACATCCTGTTGTCTTCCTGACGCAGGGAGGGTTGCTTCAGGGGGTCGATATGCAGCATATGGATCGTGGAACGGAAGGAGCCCGTCATTTCGCACAACAGCTTTAATTCCCTCCTTTTATAAGGCACCATATAATTAGTAGGAAACAAGAGTTCCTTAGGGGGGTGATAGGCATAATCCTCTGGTATAGCGAGCACAGGACATTGTACATATTTCAAAACCTGCAAGGTATTGCTGCCAAAAGTGATTTCCCGGTCGTTGGTCTCACCCCGGGTCCCCATCACCACGATGTCCATGTTTTCGGCATTGACCAGGTCGTTGATCTCATCCGTCAGGGTGCCAAAAGCGGAGATTACCCTGAACTCGTGCTTCGGATTCGGGGCATACTCCTGTATGTCGGCCAGGGTTTCCTTCAGGGCCTTTTGTGATTTAACGTAGGTGACTTCCTTCAGCTCCTCGAGAAAACTCCTTTTTACAATCTTATCCTGTTGATAAACCTCATCAGCATAGGCATGCAGTATATAAATATCGCTCCGTTCATACTTGAAGATCTGACAAGCGTATTTCAATGCGTTGAACGCATTTTCCGAAAAATCAGTTGGTACTACAACCTTCCTCATGACTGGGGATCTAAATTAAAAGTGTAATCGTTCCTTGACTGTCCTTAAAATTAGTCCAAGGGGTACTCCTAAACCATGATATTAATCAGTTTAGTTCCAGTGGGATTTGGATACCTTAGCTTACGAAAATGTATTGGGATGAAAAGTAGTTTCAAAAAACTTGTGGCTTCAGAACAGCCGGTTTTGGTGGACTTCCATGCAGATTGGTGTGCGCCCTGCAAAATGATGGCCCCAATCTTAAAAGAAGTAAAGGCGGAACTGGGTGAGCGTATCAAGATCATCAAGATCGATGTAGATAAGAATCAGCCCCTTGCTGCCCGTTACCAGATCAGGGGGGTACCCACACTTATCTTATTCCGAAAGGGCGAAATTGTATGGCGGCAATCCGGGGTGGTCCCAAAAGAGCATATTTTGGAAGCGGTGCAGGCAGCCTGACATCCATAAAAAAGCCCGGTAACTGTCCGGGCGATATTGGCTTTATTCGTGAAGGACCAAAAACGGGACTTCCGTATGATAGCTGATCTCTTCTACAACTGGCCGGAACAGAATGCGCTGGAAAAAATTGAGGTTTTTCGCAACCATGGCTATCATATCGATATCACGGCTTTCCACAAAACACTGCACTGCGTTCTCCAGCCTGGATCCTGTAATGGTATGGAAACTATGGGTGATCCCCCTAAGGTAATCATGCAGGAATTCTTTATTCTGAAGTTGTTCCCTTGTTAATTCCTGTCCGCGTTTTGTGATATGCAACACCCTCAGGCTGGCCTCATTTCTGTTTACCATTCCAATTAGCGTATCCAGCACCTTAAAATCGTAGTTGATGAAATAGTCGGTAGGAAAGGCAATTTCCCTAGGGATTTTGTATTCGGCATCTTCAGGAACGGCAAGAAGCGGGCACTGCACCTTGGTGATTACATCGCCCGTATTACTGCCCAGGGATACTTTTTTTAAGCCGGTAGCCCCTTTGGTGCCCATGATGATAAGGTCTATTTTCTTATCCTTCACTTCACGCTTAATGCTGTCCACAAAGAAATCATACAGGGCAATGGTCATGAAGGTATGCCGCTCATTTGGGAAGGTTTTGTTTATCTTTTTCAAAAGCTTTTTTAAACTGCTTTCACTTTCCTTCAACATGGTCTCCCGCATCATATGTGTACTTGCCTTTATGGAGGTTCCCGCTCCGGAATAAGGGGGCAATGGATTAATATGAAGCAGGTAGAAGGTACAGCGCTCTTTCCGGAACAGTTCCAGGCCATAGGAAATGGCATTCCATGCATTATCAGAAAAATCCGTGGGGAGGAGTATATGTAACATGCCGGTATGTTTAACTTCAGGCATAAAAGTAGTCTCCCGAAAATGATCTGAAAATGATGCCGGTCATGTAAGGACCTGATTTTCGTCCTAGCTCATATTTCTCAGACGATCTACATCCAGGATCCGGATATCACGGTCACAAATATCGATAAGGCCTTCTTTTTTAAAGCTAGACAGGGTGCGGATCAGGGTTTCGGTAGCCATCCCTGCCACACCGGCGAGGTCGCTCCTCAGGATGTGAATAGGGCCTTTGGCACTGTTTTGAAGTTTATCGGCAAACCTCAGAATGGTGTTGGCAGTTTTCTTTCGGACAGAACCATAAGCCATCTGCAATAACTGGTCGCGGGCATCGGAAAGGCTCTCTGATAAGAGTTGCATCAGCTCCATGACCAGGTCAGGGTTCTTGAACAGTACTTCCTTTAAGCTGTTTTTGGTGATCCCTATACAGCGGGTTTCTTCCATAGCGGTAGCGTATTCAGGATAGGGGATGTTTTTGGTGAAATTTGTAAAGCCAAAGAAATCATCAGGCCTGTGAATACCGGTTATCAGTTCCTTACCCTGTTCATCGAGCTTGTGGGTTTTAACAACTCCAGTGACCACCAGGTATACCATATTGGAATTGTCTCCTTCACGATAGATGGTTTGTCCCAGGGTGAAATTATATTCACCTCCGTTATCATAGATAAAGTTCTTGAGTTCGTGCAGGTTGCGCACATCAGTACCCTCCCCTGCTTTAGCAGATCTGGCTTCCTGGTCCAGATCTTTCAAAATGGCTATTTTGGCCATTCGGCTCTCAATGGCGCCAATAAGTTCCGCTTCTTCGAACGGCTTGGTGATATAATCATCCGCTCCTAGTTCCATCCCCTTTCGCACGTCCCGGCGTTCTGTTTTTGCCGATAAGAAGATAAAGGGTATCCCCTGTGTGGTGGTATTCTGTGATAAGGTCTCCAGGACTGTATAACCATCGGTTTCAGGCATCATGATATCACAGACAATAACATCGGGTTGGGTTTCCAGAGCAAGTTGTATTCCCCTCTTGCCATTTGGTGCTGTATGTACCTTGTAGTTAGATAGTTCCAGTAACTCCGCAGTACTTTCCCGCAATACAGTATCATCCTCTATTAGCAAAACTTTCTTCATAATCCCGGATACCTATGGAGGTACTAGCTAAGATACAAATAATAATCCCCCTTTTCCTCAGGAGCAAGGTTTTTCATCTACGGGAAGAATTACGGTAAAAACGGTCCCTTCGTGCTCCTTGCTGGTGAAGCGTATAGACCCGCCAAGATTCTCCAAATGGGTCTTTACGATATTCAGCCCAATACCGGTTCCCTGGGTCAGCAATACATTCTCCGCCCTGAAGTAACGATCAAAAATAAATTTCTGGTCCTTTTCCGGGATCCCAATTCCCTGGTCGATCACTCGCATGAGCAGGGTGTTTTTATTTACCTCAACTTCAATGGCTATAATGGTATCTTCAGGAGAGTATTTTATGGAATTATGCAATAGGTTGGTAAGGGCAAGGGCTACAATTTTTTCATCCTGGCAAATCGTAAGATCATCTACATTCTGAGGATAGTTGATCCGCTGTCCGCTTTTTAAGATCATATTCGCATCGTAGACTACCTCATTGATAACTTTTGACAAGGAAAAATTGGTGAAATTATACAGTTCCTTTCCCTGCTCGAACCTTTCAATAGACAGGAAGTCATTAAGGATATTATTAAGATTCTTTACTTCCCTGCTAATGGTCCTGAGGTGCCTGTCACGTTTTGACTGCGCCTCCGTTTCCCGGTATTTCCCAACAAGGGTAGCCGAGGTAAGTATGGCACTCAGGGGGGTTTTGAACTCGTGTGAAACCATGGATAAAAATTTGGTTTTCAATTCATTGAGTTCAATCTCCTTAGCCAAGGCCTCTTGTAACTGACTGGTCCGTTCTTCTACCGTGGCTTCCAGCCTGTTTGTATAGTTCCGTTTTTCCGTAACATCCAATACAATACAGATAATGACTCTGCGGTCGCCTTTTTTAGAGGATTGCAGGTGCACTTCAACAGGATAGGTGCTCCCGTCTTTTCTTTTGAGGTTGGTCTCCAGGATGATTTTTTCGCGGCTTCTCCTGAAAATCGGTTGAAGCAACTTATGAAACTCCGCTTTGTTGTATTCCTGCAGCAGATCGAATAGTGTCGCCTTTCGCAATTCATCAAGGGTATAGCCAGAGTTGATACACGCCCCAAAATTCGCATGCCTCACCTTCAGGTTATCCGCCTCCAGAACATAGATCTCATTTAGGGACTCATTGAAGATGCTCACCAGGTGATTCACCTCCTCTTCGGTGTTCACACGATCCGTAATATCATTCTGTATACCGATAAAGTGGGTGACGATTCCCTCCTCGTTTTTAATAGGGTTGATAGACACTTCGTTCCAGAAAAGCGTACCATCCTTCCTGTAGTTACGGACTTCAACCTGACAACTTTCCCCTTTTTTGATGGCTTCACGAATCACCCTGATCCCTTGCTGGTCACGGTCCTCGTTCTGTAAAAACCGACAATTGCGGTTAAGGGCTTCTGATCTGTCATAACCGGTAATCCGCTCAAATGCCTGGTTGGTATAGATTATGGGATTATCCGGCAACAAAGCGTCAGTGATAATGATCCCATTATTGGCGGAGTTCATGGCTTCTGCCTGCAGGTTGTAGCTTTTCTGGAATTCAATTTCGCTGGTCATATCATCGACCACCGCCAGCACATAGGTGCGATCATACAATTCAAAGGGGTGGAGATTAACGGTAATCGGAAACTCTTCTCCTGACTTTCTCCTGCCGAAAAGGCACTTGTCATCTGACATCTGCCCTGTTTTTGAGGCCTCAAAATATTTGGTCGTATGCTCCTGGTGAATTGCTTTAAACTGGTCAGGAACCAGCACATTCATGGGTTGCCCCAGTAATTCCTCAGCACCATACCCAAAAAAAAGCTGGGCACGCCCGTTTATCGAAACCACTTCGTGCTCCTGATTGACCACGATAACCCCGTCGGAGATCGCTTCAGATAGCACGTTGAAAATACTGCTGTTTCTTTCAAAAAACTCCATATCATAAAGGTACGGCTTTTACAAATTTTGGACTGTTTTTTCACCAACTAAGCACAGCGAAAAACAGGGTTGATTTTTCTTTAATTCAGGATACATTCGGTTGTCTTAAAACAGGAATACATGACAAGTGTCATAGGAATTATCCTTCAACTCCTTTAGTTTTCCTAAAATATTATACATGGAAGCTTGTGTTCGCCTGGTAAATCTTTCCAATTTAAAGGACAGTAAACGTATAGAACGCAACCTGCACAGGATCCTTGATGTTAGCCTGGTGAGTTTTGATCTCCGGGAGCAGGTATTGTGTTTTCATTATGACGTATCAGGAATATATGAGGAAGTGGTTACTGAGTTAAAACGCCTTGGGTATCCCGTCGCCAAGTGTTTATACCGAAAAGAGGAAATCCAGAGCCAAAATCCGTACTCCTATGAAAAAAACTGAGAGCAATTCCGAACTGTTTGAAAACCTGGGAAAGGTATTTTACGCCATTGCGGTCGCGGATCGGAACCTGCATGAAAATGAAACTGCAAGACTAAAGGCAGAAATCGAAAAGTACTGGAAACCCATCTTTACTGAAGCCCCGTATTCAATGGCCTATTACATTTGGCATGCCTTTGAACTTGCCAGGAGAAATGGGGTAGCGGCTGAAAAGGCATTCGAGGATTTCAAGAACTTTTATGAAAGGGAAACAGGGGCTATCAATGGGGAGGTCCGCAACCTGATCATGGATACCGCCAATGCCATTGCCGCGGCCTATGCGGACAAGAATAAATCAGAACTTATCCTGCTCGCCAAACTACAATTGCTACTGGGATAATCCCCTTACTATACCCTGAAGGTAATTACCGGGATTTCGGCCCTGTTGGCCACATCTTCCCCTATGCTGCCCTTAAAAAAATGGGCAAGGCCTTTGCGCCCGTGTGTTGGCATTGCAATCAGGTCTGCCTCGATGGCATGGGCATATTGGAACAGCCCGCTTTCAACAGAATAATCACAAACCACATGGTTAGAAATATGAGGGGGTATGTTTGACGTATGGGCCACCTTGAAGAACATATCCCGTTCCTTGGCGATTTCCGTAGAACTTTTGAATTTTTCTGTTGGCAAATTCACGTAAACGACATGGATCTCCACGGACCATCTTGACAAAAAATCAAGGGCTTTTTTATAGGCTTTCAGATCCTCAATCTTATAATCACAAGCATAAACAATGCGATGAGGCAGGTAATCTTTTCTCCTTTTCTTAACGACCAATACCGGGATTTTGGCTGTTCGAACCACCTTCTCCGTATTGGATCCTACAAATATGCCGCTTATCCCACTGGTCCCATGGGACCCCATGATTATTACGTCTGCCTTCACATCCATGGCCACTTCATTGACCTCACTGAAAATCTTATAATTCTGGACCATTTCATGGACCTTTAATCCCTCGAGATAAGGCTTGTCCCTGAACTCCTGGAAACGCTTATGGGTGAG
>NZ_CEYNTP010000080.1:0-10408 GCF_982873095.1 Lentiprolixibacter sp.
TGGGGGATTAGCTCAGCTGGCTAGAGCGCTTGCATGGCATGCAAGAGGTCACCGGTTCGACTCCGGTATTCTCCACCAAGTTATCCGCAATAGTCAAGCCACCTTAGGGTGGCTTTTTTATTTCCATGTTTGTCCCCATCGAATTTGCCGGCATTGTGTCTATATTTGTCAACATTTAAAGGGGACGGACAGCAGGGATCTTCCTTCCTTGAGAATTTCAAATCAACATCTGAACAGTATGGATAATCTCGAAAATAAAGTGGCATATATTACCGGAGGTAGCAAGGGTATTGGTTTTGGTATAGCCCAAAAGCTATTGGAAAACGGAATGAAGGTGGCCGTTAGCGGCCGTACAGAAGATAGTGTGGTCAGGGCAGCGGAACAGTTGGGACCCACAGAAAGGGTTTTGCCAATAGTTTCGGAGGTTTCGGACCCCGCTCAGGAAATTCGGGCTGTGGAAAGGATATTGGAGAAATGGGGAGCTTTGGATGTGGTTGTGGCCAATGCAGGAGTAGGACACTTTGCAGCTATAGAAGAATTATCCCTGGATTCCTGGAAGGAAATGATAGACGTAAACCTGAGTGGGGTATTTTATACTTTAAAAGCTGCTGTTGATGCGCTGAAACGGTCTAAAGGATATTATTTTACCATAGCCAGTTTGGCAGGGACTAACTTTTTTGCCAAGGGGGCGGGTTACAATGCCTCGAAGTTTGGTGTGGTGGGTTTTACACAGGCGGCAATGCTGGACCTTCGTCCTTATGATATTAAAGTGACAACTATTATGCCTGGATCGGTAGCTACCCACTTCAACCAAAATCAACCGGGGGCTAAGGATGCCTGGAAGATCCAGCCCGAGGATTTGGGGCAATTGGTGGTGGACTTACTAAAAATGCCCGCCAGGACGCTTCCAAGCAAGGTAGAAGTACGACCCACCCGCCCTGACAAAAAATAGGCTAGTCGGTTTTTTCTGTAAACGGGATTTGGGGATCACTAATCTCTTTGATGAGTTCTTCAAGCTGCATTTCAAATTGTTGTATTACTTCCCCTGATATTACAGACTCCTTTGTTTTGCTTCTGGGCGTTGATTTTGTAGCAAAGGTCATTGGGCTACCTTGGGGGCTTTTTATGGAAATAATGCCTGCCTGCATCCCTTCTACGGCCATTTCCCGACCGTAAAGCAGGGCATAGCAGAGCAGCTGGAAGGCCTTGTTCTTATGCTTGTCCAGAATCAGGGAGTCCCAGGCAACGATTTCCACCTCAGCAGCTTTAACGCTCCCGGTTTTATAATCAAGTATACGCACTTGCCCGTCAAATTCATCTACACGGTCTACCGTCCCCTTTAGGGCCACTGGTTTGGCTATTCCAGGTATAGGATATGCTTGTTTTATCCTTTTCTCCAGTGCCAGCAGTCGAATGGTATGGCCTTTGCTTTGTTCGATCTCCAGGTCCAGGAAACGCTGCAAATACTTGATGATGACTTCATATGCAATTAGGTTCTTTCCTTTAAGGGTCTTTTGTCCGGGATAGATTTGAGACATCAGCCTGGTTATGAGCGGCCTGATTTTTTTCTTTTGATCAGCAAGACCCTCAGGGGTCAACACCTGTCCGAGGAACGGGGTATACAGGATTTCAAGGGCCTGGTGGATAAGGATCCCAAAAGTCTTAACTTCCAGTGACTCCTCTACTTCTTCGGGATCATCAATATTGAGGATATGCCTTTTAAAAAAGACGAGAGGGTCACGGATATAATCGGTGAGGACTGTGGGCGAGAACCCCCTTTCTGCGAGGGCCGAGATCTTTTCCAGCACCCAGCTGTCTTTGTGTACAACAAGAGGGGACGTCGTTTTGAGAGGAACCTGAGGGGAAGCAATTTCCTGTTTAATATAAGGAACAATGTTGGGGTCCGTAGTAAGTTGGTAGATGAGCCTGCTTTTTTCGCCGCCTTCGAGCACGTCAGGTTCTGTGTTATAGCAGAGGATGACCTTCTTTGCCCGTTGTAGTATCCGATAAAAGTGGTAGGTGTATACCGCGTCCTTTTCCTTGTATGTAGGCAAACCCAGTTCCCTCTTAACATCAAAGGGAATAAATGAATTGACCGTTTTACCAGCTGGAAGGATGCCTTCGTTAACCGAGGTGATAATCACAGTATCAAAGTCCAGGTTACGGCTCTCCAACATCCCCATAATCTGCAGACCCTGGGTAGGGCTTCCGATAAAATCGAGATGTTTTGTGCGCAGTTGTTCAAGGAATAATCCTTTCAGTGCTTTTATATCCTTGATATAAGGATACAGCTTTAGGGTGCGATCAAGTTCCTGTAACACCTGTGACAACAAAACACTTTCCTGTACAGCAATGGGGTCGGCATTATCTTCAATTCGATTTCCCAGTGCTTTAAGCAATGCCTGTCCGTCCTGCAGGAATTTCGCGGGATCTTTCTTATCAGAAAAGAGGATATCTATTACTTGTGTATTCTTCAATTCCATCCTGTCCAGATCGCCGGACCTGATGTAAAGCACATTATTTGCAATAATGGTTTCCCTGATCACTGAGGCCTCATTTTCTGCTGACCGGGATAACAGCAATTGTACCAGAGGATGCACCAGAAACTCTGTGAAATATTGGAAGTACCACCCCTCCCGGTCCTGTGAAATAAAAAGGTCCATCCACTGCAGGAATAAACCCGCAATGGTAGTATCCCCCAGAGGATAGCCCATGGTAATATTCACAGGGCCTATGGTTGAAGGCAGGGCATTCAGTATGGGATTGAGGAGTTTTTCGTCAGCCAGGATCAGGGCAGTTTTGTTTAGGGCTTCAGGGGCATCCTCCTCTATTTCCCTAAGAATGTTGCCGATATATTTAGCCTGGGAAACCTGTTTGGGTACACCAACTATCCGGAACTCTTTCTGTTGTATAAAATTAGCCCTTGGACCCCTGGGGGAACGCGTGCTGTAGTAGGGCCAATGTGTAAAATATTCCCGGAGGAATAATCCGGCATCATGGATATCATCTTCAATAAAATACGGATCGCTGTCCCAAAAGATTTCGGCCTTACCCTCTTGCAAAATGCGTTGTATGATGCTGCTTTCTGCTTCGTTAAGGGCGTTGAACCCGGCAAATACAAAGCGTTTATCTTTTGTTTTTTGAAGGTAATCAGGTAATTTATGTACTGCCTGTTTGTATAGTAGCCCCTGATGTCCTTCCCCCTTTTCTATTAGTTTCTCATTAAACCTATTGTAGAGGGGGTGTAGTTTTTCCCAAAAATCCAGGTAGTTCTGGACCATGGTGGTCTTTTCCGGAGCCACTGCCCAGTGGTTCATCTCCTGAACTGCGGAAAGGTAGGAAAACACTTTTTCTGGAGGCACTAAATACCGGTCTATTTCTGTAAAATCCTGCAGGAGGGTGCTGCCCCATTGTATGAAAGAATCGTAAAGTTCAGGATCATCAGGAGTGAGCTCTAGATAGGCTTCATAAAGTGTGAAAAGCAGGGATATCCGGGAGGCGCTGACCTGACCTGAAATTTCCTGTACAAACTCTTCTATGCCATATACCTCAGGCGCAAAAATGGTCTTTCCCATTTCTTTTGCCAGACAGGATTTGAGGAAATTACCTGCCCGTTTGCTGGGAAGGACAAAGAGAAAATCTTCCAGATCATCTTGCCCCTTACATACTTCTCGCGCTACTTCCTGGAGGAAACTGCTCATACTCAAAAATAAAAAAAGCCCTGCATTGTGCAGGGCCTTTTTATTTATAAAGGATTTCTACTCTTCTTACTTGATGAGGTTGATCTCAACCCTTCTGTTCTGAGTCCTTCCAGCTCTTGTGTTGTTGGTTGCGATAGGCTTATCTTCACCATAACCAATTGCTGTAAGTCTGTCGGCTGCGATTCCTTCTTTGATCAGGAAGTCACGTACAGAGTTTGCTCGGGACTCAGAAAGTTTTTGGTTCAAGCTTGCGCTACCAACACTGTCTGTGTGTCCTTCTACAGTAAACTTAGCGTTAGGATACTCATTCAGGATCTTAATGATGTCTACGAATACAGATACAGATTCTGTTTTCAGTGTAGATTTTCCAGTATCGAACAGGATAGTCCTAGCGTACTCGTTCAATTGCTTCTGAACTTCTTCAGTAACTTCTGGGCATCCGTTGTTTGCTACAGTACCGGCAATGTCAGGACATTGGTCGTCTTTGTCAAGTACACCGTCACCGTCGCTGTCTGGCCATGGGCATCCTTTGTTTTCAGCAGGTCCGGCTTCATTTGGACAAGCATCGTCCTTGTCAGCTACACCGTCACCGTCAGCGTCTGGGCATCCACCAAGGGCAGCAACACCAGCTTCGTTAGGACAAGCATCATCCTTATCGGCAATACCGTCACCGTCAGAATCAGGACATCCGTTCATTTCTTTAGATCCGGCCTCGTTAGGACAGCTATCTTTACCATCTTCGATGCCGTCACCGTCAGAATCAGGACATCCGTTGAAAGCTTCCAATCCGGCTACTTCAGGACAAGCATCATCTTTGTCGTAGATACCATCACCATCGGTATCCGTTCCACCGAAGCGGATAGATACACCGGCAAGGTGTTGCAGGTGCTTAACACCATAATCTTCGAAAGCGTGCTTATACTGTGTTTGAACAGTAAAACCAATATTGTCGTTAAACCAGTAGTTAGCTCCGATACCTCCATTAACGGTACCTGCTCCAATTTCATCTACCCAGGTATATCCTCCACCGAACTCTACGAAAGGATCGATTTTGGTGTTCCTGAGGATGTTGTACTTGATGGTACCATCAATGGCGTAGTGAGACAAATCGTCAACACGTACATCACCTAATTTGCTAAT
Source organism: Lentiprolixibacter sp. (assembly GCF_982873095.1). Taxonomy (NCBI): domain Bacteria; kingdom Pseudomonadati; phylum Bacteroidota; class Flavobacteriia; order Flavobacteriales; family Flavobacteriaceae; genus Lentiprolixibacter; species Lentiprolixibacter sp. The sequence goes on from NZ_CEYNTP010000080.1 coordinate 4,842, forward strand.
GCGGTTAAGTGATCCCCTGGCTCCTACTGAAAATCCATCACCTACGTACTTGGATACGGATACGTATGTGATAGAAGGAAGGATGTTCCAGTGATCATTCGCATTGAAATACTCATCGAATAAACCTCCAACTGGATAAGCGGCGTCTTGGTCATTAGTAGGGTAAACATCAATAGCATTTACACCAAAGCTCACTTGCCAGGGATTGTTTGCATCCTGCGCTTGAATGGTGTTAAACCCTATAACAAGTAGGCTAACAACCAAAATTCTGCTAAGCTGTTTCATGTTCAAAATTTTAAGTTTAAAGTGTTTATTAGCTGCAAATGTAAGTTGTTAAGAATTATTAACAAAATCAATTTCCTATTTTTTTTATCGCATTTCATGGGAAAAATCAAGCATTTAAACGATGCCCAGGACTTGTCCTACCTCCTTAAATGCATTGATGGCAAGATCGAGATGTTTCTTTTCATGAGCAGCAGAAAGCTGTACCCTGATTCGGGCCTTTTCTTTGGGGACTACAGGATAGAAGAATCCGATCACATATACCCCTTTCTCCAGCAGCATATTGGCCATTTTCTGTGAAAGCTTGGCATCGTAGAGCATTACCGGGACAATGGCTGAGTCGCCTTCAATGATATCAAAGCCGGCCTCGAGCATTCCCTTTTTGAAATATCGCGTATTCCAATCGAGTTTATCTCTTAGGCTGGTGTCCTTATCCAGCATCTCAAATACCTTTATAGAAGCCCCTACAATGGCGGGTGCCAGGGAATTTGAAAACAGATACGGCCTTGACCGCTGCCTGAGCATATCGATAATTTCCTTTTTACCTGTAGTATAACCGCCCATAGCACCCCCAAGGGCCTTGCCCAGGGTGCCTGTTATAATGTCGATCCTGCCCATAACCCCTTTTTCTTCCAGGGTGCCGCGTCCGGTTTCGCCGATAAACCCGGTTGCATGGCATTCGTCTATCATGACGAGGGCATCGTATTTTTCGGCGAGATCACAAATGTGGTCCAGGGGGGCCAACAGGCCATCCATGGAGAATACACCATCAGTAACAATGATCTTAAATCGGCTGCCGTCTGCATTGGCCTGGAGCAGTTGCTTTTCCAGATCGGCCATGTCGTTGTTTTGATAGCGGTACCGCTTGGCCTTGCAAAGCCGGACCCCATCAATAATGGAGGCATGGTTCAACGCATCTGAAATGATGGCATCTTCCGCTGTTAAGAGCGGTTCGAATAACCCCCCGTTTGCATCAAAGGCAGCAGCATATAATATGGTATCCTCTGTTTGGTAATACTCGGCGATCTTTTTCTCCAGGGTTTTGTGGATATCCTGTGTCCCACAGATAAACCGTACAGATGACATTCCAAAACCATGGCTATCCAGGGTGTCCTTGGCGGCCTGCACAACTTCGGGGTGGGACGATAATCCCAGATAGTTGTTTGCGCAGAAATTGATGACTTCCTGCCCACTGTCTAGTTGGATGACCGCTCCCTGTGCGGAGGTAATGATCCGTTCTTCTTTAAATAATCCTGCTTCCCTGATACCATCCAGCTCCTGCTGAAGATGTTCCTTAATTTTTCCGTACATATGCTTAAATAAAAACTGGCTCTATATGTTTTTGTGTGTAGATTAATACCTGCTGACCCACCTGGTATCCCATTTTTTCAAGGGCTTCCGCATAGGAATTGAGCTGCTCCCTGTCCTTTTTACTTTTTTTCCCGGTTTTATAATCCAGAATGGAAACTTCTCCCCCCCTAAATACCAAACGGTCAGGCCTCAAAATTAGGCCATTTTCCGTAATAATTTCCGTTTCGTTTCGCACCTCTAGTCCCTTTTCAAAATAGATATACAATTCTGGATGAGTTACGAGTTCTTTTGATCTGACTTCCAGGATCTTGGACTCGCTTTCATCCAACATGGAAATACTACTGACATTGTTCAGGGCCTCAGGAATATCTTCCGGACATTGAATTTGAGCCATAAGATCATGGAACAGATTTCCCCAAACCAGCGCTTTTCCAATATCGCTGTCCCAATCCCCACTTTTTTTGGGCACCATTTTATGCTCTAAAAGCGGCTTTGCGGTATGTGAAAATGGCACATAATGTTCTTCCAGCCCGTTCTCTTTCCCGCCTGGGGAAGGAGGATCTGGCAAAACCCCTAGGGAATAACTGCGCCGGGCTGGATCCCATTGGCCCTTTGCCTGCAGGTACTTCACAAACAAATCGGCATAATTGCGGATTTCAGAGGTGCTGTTTTGGCCATATTCGGTGATTATATGCAGGGCACAGATGCTCCTTGTCAGTGCTACATAGAGCAGGTTAAAGGCGTCGAGTTCCAGTTTGGCCTGTTCATCTTCAAAAAGTGCTTTCATTGAGGCGTTGTACTGGAGCATCTCCTTCTTTTTGCTGAATAACAAATACTCGAAACCATAAAAATCCTCAGGATTCAAAGGTGACCAAAGTTTAGGGTTCTTTTCGTCGTAAATATCGCTGTTGGCAAAAGGGAAAATCACTACGGGAAATTCCAGTCCTTTCGCCTTGTGAATGGTCATGATCTTTATAGCATCAAGACCTTCCGGAGCTACAATGCTTAGCTTGTCTTTGCGTTTATCCCAGACAGAAAGAAAGGAGGCTATCCCATTTCCTTCGATTTGTGCTACCCGCAAAACTTCATCCAGCAGGAAACTCAGATATGCGTCGGAATTTGCTGAAAGCCCAAAACAACCAATGGCGTATTCCAGAGCATCATAGGTGTTCAGCCCATGGAAACGGGCCCCATCGAATTGGAAGGTATCATTAAGGAAATTTATCAACCCCTTTGAGTCGTTAAGAAGTGCCCATTGTGCCTTAGCAGACTTTTGCCTTAGATAGCAGATAAGCTCAAAACGCGCTTGCAGGTCTTCGGGAAATATGGAGAACCTAAGCAGGGCAACACAGAAACGGACTTCTTCAGAGGAATTCAGTAAAAGGGTTTCTGAAGAAATTACAGGAATTTCCCGTTCCATGAGATATTCTGCAACCTGTATACCCTGTTTCACCTTCCTCGTCAAGACGCAGATATCCTTTAATTGATACCCCTTTTTTATGGCCTGATCAATGTAAGTAATGATACACTCTCCGTATTTCAGGTCCAGGTCCTGCTCGTCCTTATCCAGAAATTCCATGGTTACCAATCCTTCTCTCAGATCATTCGCTTCCTGTGTTGCCCCCTTTTTGAAGAGGGCTTCGTAAAAGCGATTGCTAAGCGCTGTACTGGTTATCTTAAAGAACTCGTTGTTGAAATCAATAATTCTTTCATGACTGCGGTAATTCCTGGGCAGATCGTGTATTTCGGGAGGTACGGTAAAAATACCTGCCCCGGGGTTCAACAAATTGAGGAACTGCTCAGCCTTACCCCCTCTCCAGCGATAGATGGCTTGTTTGGCGTCTCCAACAAGCAGTAAAGAACCCTTACGACCGGATTCATCCTGCCCTTCCAGGGCATTGCTTATTAGGGGGACCAGGTTAGACCACTGCAAGGCTGAGGTATCCTGAAATTCATCAATGAAATAATGCCGGTACTTTTCCCCGATCCGTTCGTATATATAGGGTGCTGGCTGGTCTTTAATTTCATCTGCAATTATGCGGTTGAAGTAGGAGATAGGAAGTAGTTCACGCTCCTTGCACAAGGTGTCCAATTCTTCTTTTAATGCGCGCATGATCGCCAGAGGGACAAGGTTGCTATACGCATTCTTCAGGTAGGCTGCGGTGAAGAATCGGGATTTTATCACCGTGAAAAGACGATTAAATTCAGGCAGTAGTTCATCCAGTACCTGCTTGGTGTTTTCGGGAACCTTTTGGCTGTAGAGGGGTTGCTCACCAAAATTTTGTTTCCAGCCCGCCTTAAAATTAATAGTCTGCTTCCCTTCATATACCTGTTGGACAAAATTTGGAAAAAACCCCCGCGTGAAGTCCTTGGTCTCCAGTTGATGGGAGGCTATCAGCTGTAAGATCTGATGTGCCGCCTCTTTCATTTGTTTTTCCTCATTCCTGATCCTGCCTTGCAACAATGATTTCAGTTTTTTAAAATCCCCTGAGGATTTTGCCGTAAGTTTTTGGAGGGGACCCAGATGGTTTTCATCAAAAAGTAACTTGCCCACTTCGTTGAGGTCATAGCTTATGTCCCAACTTTTTTCGGCATCGATTTTCTCCAGGGAAAACGCAACCAGGGTATCTGTTAGTTCCTCCTCCTTCCCAGCCTTGCTCAGTAGTCGGCCAACAGCTTCCTGCAATAAGAGGGATTCTTCCAGAATAACTTCAAACTGCGAAGGCAGGCTCAGGTCACGGCTGAAGGATCTGATAACCCTGTGGGTGAACTTGTCAATAGTGGACACATCAAAAAAGGCGTAATTGTGCAGAATGTGTTTCAGAACAATTCCTGACTGGTCGTGCAGGTATTCCGGAGAGCAGGACAAGGTTTCGCATAGCCCGAGAAAGAGTGGATGTTTGTTTGCGGAAGGCGGTTGGGTAGCAAACTCGAACAAGCTGTCCAAAATCCTGCTTTTCATTTCGGAAACAGCCTTATTCGTAAAAGTTATGGCCAGGATTTGCCGAAAATTCTTTGCATTTCCGGGGGCCAGGATAATGTTGAGGTATTCCCTTACCAGGGTAAAGGTTTTACCAGAACCAGCAGATGCATTAAAAATCCTAAAGGAAGATTGTCCCACCATTTATGAGAGACAAAGTACGGATTCTCATTTGGTTATTAACAATTTCTTATAAGAATATCTTGCTTAATCGTGTAACTTTGGAATGGATCAATATTTAATCATAAAAACACTAAAAAATGGCTTTTCAATTACCTAATTTACCATATGCATATGATGCCTTAGAGCCTCATATTGACGCACGAACGATGGAAATCCATCACACCAAACACCACAATGGTTATACTACTAAGTTGAATGGAGCGATAGAAGGTACGGACCTTGCCGGAAAGTCTATCGAAGATATTTTAAAGAACCTGGACATGAGCAATACTGCTGTCCGGAACAACGGCGGTGGATTTTACAATCACGTGCTTTTTTGGGAGGTAATGTCCCCGGATGGAGGAGGAACTCCGGAAGGAGCCCTGGCAGAGGCCATTGATGCAGCCTTTGGTTCCTTTGACAATTTTAAAGAACAGTTCAGCAAAGCCGCTGCTACAAGATTTGGTTCCGGTTGGGCCTGGCTGTGTGTTCACCCAGGTGGAAAGCTGGAGATTTGTTCCACCCCCAACCAGGACAACCCTTTAATGCCCAACACGGGTTGCGGAGGGTATCCGATATTAGGACTGGATGTATGGGAGCACGCTTATTACCTGCACTATCAGAACAGACGCCCAGATTATATCAGTGAATTCTTCAATGTCATTAATTGGGCTAAAGTGGCAGAGAATTACGCTGCGAATAAATAAGGTTAGATCTTTTAACCGGGAAGAAAAGCGCGACTCCTAACAGGGTCGCGTTTTTTAATAGAAAAGGGCAGAGAAGCCTCCACCCTTTTCGTCCCAAATCTTACCATAAACTTAACCTACTTATG
>NZ_CEYNTP010000081.1:0-6018 GCF_982873095.1 Lentiprolixibacter sp.
GACATCAATTCGGCAACCTTATCCAGGTTCTTTTTGGCCTCGGTAGTCAAAATAGAAGAATCAAAAGCAAAATAAATGGTACCAATACTGTCCAGGGCACGCTGCAAGTTCGTCAGGCGCTCCTTCCTGGCTTTTTCAGCTGCCGCAAGGCGTGCAGCTTCCTTTTCCTTCTCTAAACGCTCTGCAAGGGCCCTGGCTTCCTCATCGGCTTTCCTGGCCGCCAGAAGAGAATCCTGTACGCGTTGCTGTTCCTTTTCCATTTCTTGCAACAAGGCAAGCTTCTCTTCCCCTTTCTTCGAGAGTTCTTTTTCTATGTTGAATTGATATACCACACCTACGGCGTGCTGTATGTGGTTAGAGGCTTCGTTACCAAACGACCATTTACCACTAGAACTGAAATCAAGCCCCCAGCGATCAGAGAACCAGGTCCTGAACCCGATAACGGCGTTGTAGGTACCCCTGCCCAGGTTATTGGCATCTGAATATCCTAATCCAACGCCCACATAAGGATCGAAAAATCCGGTCTGACCCACCAATTTGTTCAGATCGTAACTCAAACGCGTATCTATCCCCCAGTACGGGATGTCTTCAGATATGGTTACCCCATCAATGGTATTCCCTTCTTTGTAGTTGTTGTAGGTGCCGATTACTTCCAGGCCGAGGCCACTTTTCCAGTACCTGCCCAAACTCAGTCGAGAAGGAAAGGCTACGCCGTTCCATTGGTCTTTAATCGTAGTAACATCATTAAAGGCATCTCCGGAATCATCGATAAAGTTCCAGCCCACGCCGAACATCCATGAACTAACAACGACACTATCTTTTGAAGTGATTTCAGGGAATTCCTGAGAACGGAGGTGCATTACGAAGCACAGTAGCGCAACAGCACTTAGGATATAGGTTTTCATGATGTCAAGATTTAGGATAACTTGTAATTACAAAATTACAACCGCCTAAATCTATTTCTCAGGATATCCTGCAAGGGGCAATAATATTCGATATCTTACACGAAAAACCCCTACGTTAGAATCATTCTTTCTTAAGGACGATTTCCTTATCGGTGAGTGGCACTTTATACAGGCTGAATGGCATCATAAGCGCCTCATTTCCAGATTTTTGTTTAACTGATCCCTGCTTGAGTCCTATGACCATTTGGTCGGGTAAATCTTCCTCGAGGTAGAGGCCTGGTACAGACGCATTTGTAGTCTTCCCCGTACAATACAACAAGACCATTTCCTGTTCAAAATCAATCTCGGGTACAGGAATTCCTGGCTTGCGGGTTTTATTTACCTGCACAAAGAATTGTCGCAGGGATTTCATATCCCGGATTACGCGAAAATCAGGCATTTCAGTTCCCCCGTAATTATCACTTAACAAAAGGGTCAACTCAGGTTGCTCTTGTGAAGTGAGAGTTGCCGCTTTTTTTCCCTTCTCCTGGCTCTTACAGCCTAATGCGACCAGTAACAGGAGATATACCAAGGGTCGCAACATCTTTAATAGGTAGTTTTATAATATGCTTTATACGCCTTGTCGTACAGGTCTTCATACAAGGGCAAGACATTCTGGATATCAAACTTTTTGGCCACCTCATGGGCGTTTTCCTTGAACTTTTCCAATGTGGCCTTGTCTTTCAGGATCTTAAGTGCATTGCTCACCATATCTTCCACATCCCGCTCATCGCTGAGATATCCAGATACGCCATGGATATTGACTTCCGGGATCCCACCTGTATTGCTCGATATCACGGGCACCCTGTTGATCATAGCTTCCAATGCCGCTAATCCAAAACTTTCTGATTTAGATGGAAGAAGGAACAGGTCTGAAAAACAAAGGATCCGATCTATCTCGTTGCTGTTTCCAAGGAAAACCACCTTTTCCGTAATGCCCAACTGCTCCACCAAAAGTTCAGCATTTTCCTTTTCGGGCCCTTCCCCTACCATAATGAGTTTGGCGGGGATCTCTTTCTGGATCCCGTAAAAGATCTGTATCACATCCGGGATGTGCTTCACCTTTCGGAAATTCGAAATGTGGGTGATAATTTTCTCGTGGTCCTCGGCCATGAGAGACCGCTGACAATCGGTAAAATGAGTGCTGTACTTGTTTTCATCAATGAAGTTGGGCACTACCTCGATCTCCTTGGTGATGTCAAAGAAATCCAGGGTTTTCTGTTTGAGGTTCTCGGATACCGAAGTCACTATATCTGACTTATTGATACTAAAGGTGACCGCGGGTTTGTAGAAAGGGTGGTTTCCAACCAATGTAATATCCGTACCGTGAAGTGTAGTGATCATGGGGATGTGGATGCCATCCTCCTCCAGGATCTTTTTGGCCATATAACCCGCATAGGCATGCGGAATGGCATAATGTACATGAAGTAGTTCTATCCCATAGGCCTTAACCGTATCCACCAGCTTACTAGACAAGGCCAGCTCATAGGGCTGGTAGTGGAAGAGCGGGTATTCAGGAACGTGAACCTCATGGAAGTGGATGCGGTTACTTAACAATTCTAACCTCACAGGTTGTTTATAGGTTATGAAATGGACTTCATGTCCCCGTGAAGCCAGGGCAATACCCAACTCAGTAGCTACAACACCACTCCCGCCAAAGGTGGGATAACAAACTATTGCAATTTTCATAGGCTAAAAATACACCGAATTATCGGTACTAATTAATAAGGGAATCATAAATCACCTGCTGTATGCGCGTTCGCAGTTCGGATTTTACCAGCAAGCGGTTTGTAGATGAAGGATAGGTCCGGTTAGACAAGAAAACATAGACTATTTCGGCCTCAGGATCCGCCCAGGTATAGGTGCCCGTAAAGCCACTGTGGCCAAAGCTCTTGGGAGAAACACAACCGCAGGTAGGTCCGTGAACTTTTAACTGGGGTTTATCGAACCCCACGCCCCTGCGCACTTCTTTATGACAGAAGTAGCACTTGTTAAAACGCTCCACCGTGCGTTCTCCTAAAAATCGCTCCCCACCGTAATATCCTCCCTGCAGATACATCTGCATGATCTTGGCCACGTCATTGGCATTGCTAAACAACCCGGCATGGCCTCCTACCCCGCCCTGCATGGCTGCACCCATGTCGTGAACATACCCCTGTACCACCCGGTGGCGATAGTAGTTGTCCACCTCAGAGGGCACGATGATCTCCCGTGGAAACTTCTCGAGCGGATTATACGTAGTTTTTGTTGCGCCCAGCCGTTTGTAAAGGAATTCCTGCGAAAGCTCGTCCAGGGAACTTCCATAGGTATCTTCAATGTATTTCTTAAACACATAGTAAGCGACATCACTGTAACGATAACGATTAGATTTCAGTTCCTGTCGTCCAATACGGTTGTATATAGAATCCTTGTAAGCGTCCGTAAGGTACAGGCCATCGCTAACCTTTGTGGAAAAACCCTCCATGGGTTGGTTCCGGTAGAAAATGGAGGACGGCTGCCCTTTTTTGTTCAACGTATCCAGGTAAAAAGCGATCCAGGATGGCAAACGCCCGTAATGACTGAGGGCTTTCAACACTGTCACATCCTTTAATTCGCTATCTGCGTATTCCGGGATGAGTTCCTGAAAAGTGGACGATAACCCTATGGTACCTTCCTCCTCCATTTTCATTAGGATGGGGAGCGTCGCCAGGATTTTAGTAAGGGAAGCCAGGTCATACAGATGATCTTCAGTAAGAATATCCCCTTCATTTCCTGTAGGCGATCCAAAGGTCTTGTTGTACACCACCTTTCCCCTTCTGGCAATCAATACCTGGGCCCCGGGGTACATCAGGGAATCTAAGCCATGTTGCACCAGGGTGTCCACGTCTGACAAAAACTCCGAGACCATACCTACACGTTCAGGAATACTGTACCCCAAGCGACCCATCGGTTCCAGGTCGATACCAGACCCAACGGGAAACATCGAGTGGGCCGTAACCGGCAGGCGTCCATTTACTCCAATAGCACCGAACAGGGCCTCCGCCATTTTTCGCTGGGCCATCTCACTATTTTGATACCCTAAAATTACAGCATCAATGGGCGCATAAGAAAGGACCTGCTTCAATGCATACGGACGGGAAAATGCGGCAAATACGGTGTTTGAAGAGGGCATCTCGGCAATTTCGTTCAACCAGTACAACTCCTTTTGAGTAAAATCGTGATTCTTCCAGGGAGAGGCATTGCTTTTATGGTACCCAAGGATCACAAGATTATAGTCCTTCAGATTCTCCTTGAGTGTGAGGATATCCTTCCCACTCACTTCGGTGACCTCGGTATACAGGTTCAAAGCTTTCAGGAAGGGGGTATGGTCATCATCCCCTAACTTTACATAGGCGATCTTCTTGTTCTCCAGTTTTTTAATCCCCAGAAGGCCAAACTGGTTTTTTAAGAGGGTTATGGAATGCTCTACCGCAATTTCATGGGCGAGCTCACTTTCTATCCCATTAAGGTCACCAACAAGGTCCTCAGCCTCCACTGCTTCATAGGTATGTAATCCCGCTTTGTATTTTGCCCTTAGGATCTTTTTTACGGAGCGCGACAATCGCTGCTCGGATATTTTTCCTTTGGTAAAGGCGTCCAGGATAAGGTTTTTCGCAGCAGGGAGATCCTCAGGCATCAGCAAAACATCATTACCGGCCTTAAAGGCCTCCAGCTCCGCTTCTCCGGGACGGGATGCCGTTGCTGTTACCCCCTTCATGTTCAGGGCGTCGGTTAGCACGAGCCCCTTGAATTCCAGGTCGTTCTGTAACACCCCTTTGATCACTTTTCCAGACAGTGAACTGGGTTTTTCCTCATCTGCTTCCAGGGCAGGAACGCTCAAATGAGCCACCATGACGCTGTTCAGGCCTTCCTGTATCAATGCCTTATAGGGATAAAGCTCCACACTATCCAATCTGCTCCTGTCGAGATTAATCTCCGGCAGGGCCTTATGGGAGTCTACTGCTGTATCCCCGTGTCCGGGAAAATGTTTGGCGCTGGACAAGACCCCGGCCCGCTGCATCCCTTTTTGAAAAGCCACGGCTTTACGTGCCACATTCTTCTCGTCTTCACCGAACGAACGGTTTCCGATGATGGGGTTTCTGGGATTACTATTGACGTCAACTACCGGGGCGAAATTGATATGCACCCCAAGCCGTTTGGCATGCTTTCCAATCTGATACCCCACTTCTTCAACAACCGCATTGTCCTGAATGGCACCTAAGGTCATGTTCCACGGAAAGGCATAGGTAGAATCCAATCGCATGGCCAGGCCCCATTCCGCGTCCATCCCGATCAATAATGGGGTTTTTGCCTTTTGCTGAAACAAATTTGTCAATCTGGCCTGGCGTACCGGGCCACCTTTGGAAAAAATCACCCCACCAATCTGCTGTTCTGCGATCAGCTGTGCGCTCTTTTCAAGGCTACTTTGGGGCTGGTCGGAAGCAACGAGGATCATAAACAACTGGCCAATGCGCTCTTCCACAGACATGGATTCATAACGGTCATTTACCCACTGTTCCTGGGCCAGACTATCCCTGGACTGGAGGGGATCCACCTGTCCCCGTGCAGTAATAAAAACGAAAATAAATAAGAATAAACAGTGTAGCCTTTTCCCCATATTTGCGGCAATCTTAAGTACTAACTTAATAATTATCCTAAATATTGCATTTGGTCGATCAACTCTTTACATCGAAGCTGTTTACAGAAAACCGAAGACCAGTTCTAGAAAAAACGGCTGTGCCAGCTCTCCGAGGCTGGGACCTCCCAGAATTCAAGATATTCCTGTTTATTATTGACGAGGTTGTTAAAAACGATGGTTTTGCCAGAAATGGCCTTCTCTTTGGCCATTTTTTTAAAGTCTGTAAGGGATTTATGGGTCACATAGTCCCCCTGCTTAAAGGTGACATTCATCTTGTCCAGCAAATCTATCTGATAGCGCTTCTCCAGGCCCTGGATGAAATGCACAGAAGCATCGATAGAGCAGCCTGAGGCAGCAGCGTGGCCCTGATCGAGCCCAAGGACTATGAAACGTCGATAACGCATTTCAAAGCCGGCC
>NZ_CEYNTP010000081.1:6028-10379 GCF_982873095.1 Lentiprolixibacter sp.
GGGTTTTGCCATGGGCCGTCCATTGTTCAATAAAAGTTTTCAAATAGTCCTTAACTTCTTCCTGTTCGCTTTCTGTAAAGGGGCGATTGGCCTGGTATATCCAAATCCTTGCGGTATCCGGTAAGTCTTTAAAATCTACAAACATCGGTTTGGGAGTCGTTAATAATGAAGATTTAAAGGTCGTCTGCTTCGGCGATCAGCTCGGCTATGTCTTTTACGGCAATCCGGGTTTCCTGCTCTTTATTCTTGATCCCATCGGTCATCATGGTATTGCAGAAGGGGCATGCCGCGGCTATGATATCGGGTTGTGTTTCCAGCGCCTCCTCTGTGCGGGCGATATTAACCTCCTTGTCGCCTTTTTCCGCATCTTTGAACATCTGGGCCCCACCAGCACCACAACATAAACCTCTTTTGCGACAGTTTTTCATTTCTACCAGTTCTGCATCCAGTTTCTGAATGAGTTCTCTGGGGGCTTCATAGATATTGTTGGCCCTCCCCAGGTAACAGGGATCGTGATAGGTAATGCGCTTTCCTTTGAAGGTACCCCCTTCTAAGGTAAGCCGGCCAGATTGGAGTAATTCGTTAATGAGCTGGGTATGGTGAATAACTTCGTATTCCCCTCCAAGACCGGGATATTCATTTTTAAGGGTATTAAAGCAATGCGGACAGGTAGTCACAATCTTCCTGATCCCGTAGGCGTTCATCACCTCGATATTCGTTACTGCCTGCATCTGGAAAAGGAATTCGTTCCCGGATCGTTTTGCCGGATCCCCGGTACAGCTCTCTTCGGTTCCCAAGACTGCAAAATCAATACCCGCCCTATTGAGGATCTTTACAAATGCCTTGGTGATTTTTTTTGCCCTATCGTCAAAACTCCCGGCGCAGCCCACCCAGAAGAGGATTTCCGGTTGCTTTCCCTCAGCAAAAAGTGAGGCCATGGTAGGGACTTGTATTCCTTCGCTCATTTTTCAGTACTATTGGTTCCCTGGATCATTCATTTACCCAGTTGAGGCGGTCCATCTGGTTAAAAGGCCACGGTGCCCCGTTATTTTCTACATTACTCATCATGGCATTAAGTTCTGCAGGTGCGGCAGACTGTTCCATAACGAGGTATTGCCTCATGTCCATTATGATGGATAAGGGGTCTATGCTCACCGGACATGCCTCTACACAGGCATTGCAAGAGGTACAGGCCCACAATTCCTCCCGGGTGATATAATCGTCCAAAAGTTGCTTGCCATCTGCCTTGAATTCGCCTCCATTGGCATCCATATTTTTACCCACCTCTTCCAGTCGGTCGCGGGTATCCATCATGATCTTACGTGGCGAAAGTTTCTTGCCCGTCTGATTGGCCGGACATTCACTGGTGCATCGCCCACATTCCGTACAGGTATAGGCGCTCATCAACTGCGTCCACTTCAGGTCCATTACGTCTGAGGCCCCAAACTTCTCAGGTGCCGGTGCATCTTCAGGGGGTGCGGCAAAGGGATCAGCATTGGGATCCATCATCAGCCGCACTTCACGGGTCACTGAATCCAAGTTATCAAACTGACCTTTAGGGCGTAATCTCCCGTAAAACGTGTTGGGAAACGCCAGGAGAATGTGCAGGTGCTTGGAATAATAGAGGTAATTCAGGAACACGAGTATCCCCACGATATGCAGCCACCAGGCCGCCCGTTCTATCATAATTAGACCAGCCACATCCATCCCATCAAATAAGGGCATCAGGTACTGACTCACCGGAAATGCCCCGGCCTGTGCGTACCCTTCGGCCCCTAACGCCTGCAACTGTGCGTCAGAAGCATTCATAGTGAGGAAAAGGAACATAAGTACCAGCTCGATATAAAGGATCATGTCTGCGTCCCGTTTGGGCCAGCCTTTCATTTCAGGTTTGATAAACCTTTGGAGCCTAATAATATTCCTTCGTATCCAGAAGACCACCACGGCCACGATGACCAGCAAGGCGAGGATTTCGAAGGCCCCTATAAGAAAATCGTATACCGGACCGACGCCGGCAAAGATCCGGTGGGTGCCTAATATGCCATCTATAATGATCTCTAACACCTCAATGTTGATGATCACAAAACCCACATATACAATGATGTGCATGATCCCTGAAACCGGACGAACAACCATCTTGGATTGCCCAAGTGCAATCATGGCCATGTTTTTCCAGCGTTGGGCGTTGTCTTGCTCCAGATTGGGCTCCTTTCCCAGTTTGATATTGCGCACAAGGCGAAGCACATTCCTGCGAAAAAAAGCGATACTTCCAATTAGGACAAGGACAAAAGCTATATTAGGCAAGTATTCCATCTACTCGTTTTTGCTTTTCTCAGCCGGATCATTTTCCGGAAGGGTATACTCTTTTTGTTTCTTGCCGAAGACAGAAACATTCACATAACGCTTGGGGTTCAGTCTGAAATCCTGCAGTAAAAGGTCAAGCTCTCTGCTGGCCTCAGTTAGGTTCTTGTACAAAGCATCATCATTCATAAACTTGCCTAAAGAGCCTTCTCCCTTTTCTATTTTAGCCAAAACCCCATTCAGGTTTTTCAGTGTAGCCTCAAGATTCTTTACGGTTTGCGCCACACCAGCGTTGGTAAGTGAATCAGATAATTGTGCAAAGTTTGCAGTGACCTGGTTAATGTTGGTGATCGAGCTATCCAACTGCCCTTTGTTCTCCGCTAAAAGGGAATTCAGGGTCCTTGCGCTTTGTTGAAAATCCTGCACCATACCATTTAGCCCCTGAATGCTCTCCCTTAGGCTCTGTTTGGTATCGGTATCCAGAACTTCGTTGATATTCATCAATAAACTATCCGCATGGGAAACCGCCCCTTCTACCTTTAGTTGCAGGGGGGTAAGTTTTTGCTGTACAAGTTCTGTTATTCCGGGTCGGGTATTGGATTGCAGCGTATCCCCGCTTTTCGCCATAGGGGCTCCATCAAAGACCGGAATAATCTGAATGCCTTTACCCCCAATGATCCCGGTATCAAAGAGCTGGGCGCTACTGTTCCTGGAAAATTCAAAGGAATCATCTACCGAAAAGGTAACCAGTAATTTCCCGGAGTCATCATAGAATTCAATGTTGTTGACACTGCCCACCGAAAACCCGTTTATGGTCACCTGGGTGCCCACCTGTAAACCGCCTACATGGTCGTAGATGGCGTAGAAGGTTTTGCTGCTGTCGAACAGTGGGGAGGATTTGAGGTAAGTGAACCCCAGGACAAAGAGGAGGATCCCACCAATTACGATAATCCCCGTTTTAATTTCCCTGGATAGTTTCAAGAAGTGCGTTTTTGGTTGCCTAACAAAATTAGAAATATTTTTCGAAGACAGGCAACTTATTCGGGTGCGTCTTGCAAGGCTTCACTCAGCGGGATACGAACCCCATCTTTATAGGCCACAATAAAGGAAGAGGTATAGCCTTTGGCATCTGCATTGGACTTAAATAGTTGGGCCTGAAAGTAGGAACTGGTATTGCCGTAAAAGTAGCGATACATGTTTTTATACGGTTCCTTAGACAAGGCATTCAAGCCCTTGAAATCCTCAGAACGCAAGGGCAGATCCTTTGAGCTGGCCATCAACTGTACTTTAAAGACAATATTTTCCTTCTCTACTAATTTCCTTTGAGTTTCAACCTTATCCTTTTCTTTCACCACTTCCACATTTTCCTTGTCTTTCACTTCATCCTTAGCAGTATCAGGAACGTCTACCTGTGTGGGTGTTTTTAGTTCCTTATCGGTAGGATTAGGGTCCTGGACTCCCTTCTCAGTCTCTTTTTGAGGTTCATTACTGGCTACCTCCTCAACAGGCGCTTCTTCTTTGATTGGTGGAGGGGTCATCTGGGGCTGTTCCGGTATCTGGGCCTCAGAATAGGTGTATTGTAGTGCCTCCTTGTAGTTAAGGATAGCTTCCGCTATGGCTTTCCCCATTTCTGCCTGTCCCCGTCGGGAATTCAGGTAACTGCCTTCGTTTTTGTTAGTCAAAAAACCAGACTCTATAAGGACACTAGGCATAAAGGTCTGGTGCAAAACGATAAAGCCTGCCTGTTTCACTTTGCGGTCGTTGCGCTTCAGTTTTTTGGAAAATTTCTCCTGCATTATCTTGGCCAGCATAATGCTCTGATCCAGGAACTCTTCCTGCATAATGGTCAAACCAATGATGGATTCGGGGGAATTGATATCGTATTCGGCGTAGCGCGATTCATAGTTGTCCTCGAGATAGATCACCGAGTTTTCCTTTTTTGCTATTTCGAAGTTCTGTTTATTCGCGTGAAGGCCCAGCACAAAGGTCCCAGCACCATGGGCGTCTGAATTGTGTGAATCACAATGGACGGAGACAAACAGGTCGGCTT
>NZ_CEYNTP010000082.1:0-10319 GCF_982873095.1 Lentiprolixibacter sp.
TTCCGCGTGCCCCGGTTTCTCTCCAGTGATTTTTTGATAAGTTCTATTTCCTTTTCCTGTAAAGATAAGGTTTCCTCTTCTTCGATCTCTTCTGCAAAATCATACTTGTCTACCGGAGCAGGAGGTTCATAATTGCTAACCGATCCTTTTTCCGGTAATGGCAAAAGTTCTACAGAATTTGGATCTTCCGTAGCTTCATCCCCATTATCCCCGTAAATTTTTTCAATAAGGTGTCCGTGCTCCTCCTGCACTTTGGAAAGGTCGTTGCTCTTGAGCAGTTCCATGGTGAGTTGCTTGAGGTCATTTAGATCAGATTTCATATCGAACAGTACTTTGTACAGGATTTCCCGTTCGTTGCTGAAATCGCCTTCCTGGCTTTTGGGAGTGATAACCGCCGGGAGGTTGGTATCTCCGGCGTTGGGCAGATAGCTGTTGAGGGTGTTGGCGGAGATATTCCTGCTTTTTTCCAGAACAGAGATCTGTTCCGCGACGTTCCTCAGCTGTCTGATGTTCCCCGGCCAGCGATATTTCAAAAGTAATTGCACGGCATCGTCTTCCAGCCTGATGGTAGGCATTTTATACTTCTGCCCGAAATCGGAAGCAAATTTCCGGAAGAGCAGGAAAATGTCTTCCTGCCTTTCCCGCAGCGGGGGAATATTGATCTCAACTGTGCTTAGACGGTAGTACAGGTCTTCCCGAAATTTTCCTTTCTTGATGGCTTCCAGCATATTCAGGTTGGTGGCTGCTACAATACGCACATTGGTTTTCTGTACATGGGAGGACCCCACCTTGAGGAATTCCCCGTTCTCAAGGACCCGGAGGAGACGTACCTGTGTGGTAAGGGGAAGTTCCCCAACTTCATCCAGGAAAATGGTACCCCCGTCTGCCACCTCGAAATAACCGCTTCGGGTCTGGGTGGCCCCCGTAAAGGCCCCTTTTTCATGTCCAAAAAGTTCACTGTCTATGGTTCCTTCGGGGATGGCCCCGCAGTTAACTGCAATATACTTGGCGTGTTTTCTATGCGAGAGGGAATGGATGATTTTGGGTACGGCTTCTTTCCCCACACCACTTTCTCCCGTGACCAACACAGAAATATCTGTAGGGGCTACCTGAATGGCTTTTTCGAGTGCCCGGTTGAGCTTATCGTTGTTACCGATAATCCCGAAACGTTGCTTAATGGCCTGTAGGTTCTCCATATACTTATGCATTAGCGTATTCCACTGCTTCCCCGATCAAGGTCGCTGAGGTACACTCCTTTATTTTCACCCGGACGAATTCCCCTACCTTATAGTGTTCTTTTGGGAATACCACCACGGTATTCTGGGTATTGCGACCCATCCAATGGGCATCTGATTTTTTGGAGTTCCCCTCGATAAGCACCTCTTCAATTTTACCGAGGTGTTGCTGGTTGCGCTGAAGGCTGTGTTTTTGCTGCAAATCGATGATTTCGCGGAGCCGCCTTTTCTTCGTTTCCATCGGGACATCATCCGGGAACTTGCGTGCGGCCAGGGTACCGGGCCGTTCGGAATAGGCAAACATGAAACCAAAGTCGTATTGCACATATTCCATCAAAGACAGGGTGTCCTGATGGTCTTCTTCTGTCTCTGTGGGGAAACCGGCGATCATATCCTGACTTATACCACAATCAGGGATTAACCGGCGGATGTTGTCTATTAGTTCAAAATATTCTTCCCGGGTATGCAGCCGGTTCATTTTTTTAAGGATACGGTCACTGCCGCTCTGCACGGGCAAATGGATGTAGTTGCAAATGTTATTGTATCGGGCCATGGTCTCGATCACCTCTACGGTCATATCCTGTGGATTGGAGGTAGAGAATCGGATCCGCATCCGGGGCTGGGCTTCCGCTACCAGGGCCAGCAGGCCGGCAAAATTAACGGCAGTCGCTTTTTGCATTTCGGAAGCCTTTTCGAAATCTTTCTTCAAGCCTCCGCCATACCAGAGGTAACTGTCTACGTTTTGTCCTAATAAGGTTACCTCCCTGTAGCCTTTTTCCCAAAGCTGGTTGACCTCTTCCACAATGGAATAAGGATCCCGGCTCCTTTCCCTGCCGCGGGTAAAGGGTACCACACAGAAGGTACACATATTATCACAGCCCCGGGTGATGGA
The DNA here is from genome assembly GCF_982873095.1 of Lentiprolixibacter sp. Taxonomy (NCBI): domain Bacteria; kingdom Pseudomonadati; phylum Bacteroidota; class Flavobacteriia; order Flavobacteriales; family Flavobacteriaceae; genus Lentiprolixibacter; species Lentiprolixibacter sp. Next base: position 2,128 of record NZ_CEYNTP010000082.1, read on the forward strand.
TACAAATGCGGTTACCCCGTTAGAATTGAGCCGAACCGGGGCGATATCGCCATAGGTTTCTTCCTTGGAGAGGATAACGTTGACAGCATTCTGACCCTCGTCTACCTCTTTCAGTAAATTGGGCAGATCCTTGTAGGCATCCGGGCCAACAACCATATCCACGATTTTTTCTTCCTCCAGCAGTTTGCTTTTCAAACGCTCTGCCATACAACCCAGGACCCCTACCTTGATATGCGGGCGGTTCCTTTTTTCTGCATTGAATTTCTCCAGCCGTTTTCGTACGGTTTGCTCGGCTTTTTCCCGGATCGAGCAGGTGTTTACCAGAACCAGGTCCGCTTCCTGTAGCTGGTTCGTAGTATTATATCCTGCCTCAGAAAGAATAGCGGCTACGATCTCGCTGTCCGAAAAATTCATCTGGCAGCCGTAACTTTCTATATAAAGTTTGCGTGCATTCTCCTTTTTCGACGAAGTAATCAGGGCATCTCCCTGTACAGATTCATCAATTACCTTCTCCATAAAAAAGTATCGTCATGTGCTTGTAAACAGGCAGCAAAGATAGCATATCTCAAGGTTTTATGACAATTTGACAGTTAATTTATTACCAAATTTCACGCAACGCGGTTTCTTAAATTGTATCTTTTCCTTACAACCTCTACAATTAAATTAAACAAGCTATGAATAAGATTTCTTACCCTTTGTTGGGCCTGTTTTTTCTTTTACTTGCGGGCTCATGTGAAAACAACAACGATGACCTGTACGAAGACTATCTGGTAGCACGGCCCCTTACCATGACTGTAGCCGAATTTAAGAGCAGTGTGGAAATTGTTGCCCCCCTGCCGGTTGATGAATCTGGAAAGATTTACGCCTACAATGACTACATCTTTGTCAATGACAAATACAAGGGCGTACACGTGATAGACAACTCTGACCCTGGCAACCCTCAAAAAATATCCTTCATCAAGATCGCCGGGAATGTGGACATATCGGTGAAGGATGATTATTTGTATGCAGACAGTATCACGGACCTGATGGTCTTTGATATTTCTGATATGGGTAACATACAAATCGTGAACCGCCTGGAGAATGTCCTGCGGGACAATGTGGTTTGGCCAGCCGAGGCCGATTTTTTCGAGTATGGCGATTGGGATTATGAAACCGAGATCCTGATCGGCTGGGAAGTGGTTACTGAACGGCGCCTCATTTCTGAGTATGAAGAACAATGGGGGCGGGTAGACATCCTATTTGCCGAGGCCACTGATGCAGGAAATGTGGGGCAGGGGGGTTCCCTGGCACGGTTTAAGATCGTAGGGGATTTCCTCTATGCGGTGGACAGCCACAACATCAATGTCTTTGATATTGGTGACCTTCAAAATCCTGTTGACCTGGACGATGTGTATGCCGGATTTGATATTGAGACCATTTTCTCAAATGGACAGTACTTGTATCTTGGTAGCATGAGGGGCATGTATATCTATGACCTTAGTGTGCCGAGCTCCCCGGAGTTTGTTTCTGAATTCCAGCACGGAACGGCTTGTGACCCCGTAGTGGTGGATGGGGACTATGCGTACGTAACCTTACGCGGTGGTAATAACTGCGGTGCTACTGAGAGTGGTTTGTTTATTGTGGACATTTCCAATATTTCCAATCCTGAACTTGCAGTGAGCTATCCCATGGATGAGCCATACGGACTTGGGATAAAGGACGAGAAATTATTTATATGCGATGGGGCTTCCGGATTGAAAGTATACGATAAGACCGATATCAATAGCCTGCAGTTGTTAGACCACTTTGAAGACGTAGTCACCTTTGATGTGATCCCCCTGCAAAATCATCTGTTAATGGTTGGGGACGGCACCCTGTATCAATACGAGTACAATGAAGCAGGGATTACCCTGCTCCATGCACTGCAGTTGTAGTTTATTTGACCGAGATCAGTTTGATCTTCCCTTCGCTCACCTTGTTGTTGATTTGGTCCACATAGGTATTGATTAACGCATCCAGGGAGGTCAATTCTGTTTCCAGTTCTTGCCGGATCTCCTTAAAAAATTCTCGGGCCTGGTCTGTTGGCGGATAATCCCCGCGTTGGGAATCAGCCAGTAAAAAGGCGAGCCTGTTATTAATCCGGATGCCATAGTTGAGAGGATCCTGCCGGCTCTGGTTCTTGGTCATGTGGATGTTGTTTTCCACCACCGTCAGCCTGGTCTCAAATTCATCCAAAAGGGTTTGTAATTCGGCCTGATTTTCGGACTTTCCCTTCAGGTAATCCAGGTCGGTCTTGATCTTTCTTATGGTAACGATAGCCTGGTTGGCCCGGCTCACCTGATCCCTCACGGCAATGAGGAAATCAAATTGTTCCTGGTAGTCTTCCTGTGTATTGGGCAACCGGGGATCCTTTGCCACAAGAAACTCTTCTTCTGAAACCTTACCGTTGTAATTCAGTGCAACCTTGTAGGTGCCGGGAACTGCTTTTGGCCCCCTGTTCGGGGAGGAGTACAAGACCATTCCCTTAAAGGCGGTAAATCCCGGATACCTCATGTTCCAGATAAAGCGGTTTCCTCCACTATTAACTTTAAGCGGCCTGGTGGCACTGGGGTTGTTGTTATCTGCCTTGGCTTTGTTGGAGTAACGCTGGATCACAGTTCCGTTGTCTTCCCTGATCTCCAGTTCAACAGTGTCTGTTTCCTTCAGGTCCCTGATATAGTAATTGACTATGGCCCCATCCGGGTGGTTGGTCCCCTCCAGTTTGGAATTGGCACGTCCCCAGCCTGATTGTTGCATGCGATAGGCTTTGTCTGGTTTATACAGGACAGCCTCTTTGTTTGCCATTTCAGAGGAAAGCTGATGCAGGGGGGTGAGGTCATCGATCATCCAGAAGCTTCTGCCATGTGTTGCTGCAATCAGGTCGTTATCCCGAACGTGCAAATCCCGTATTGAGGTAACTGGCAGGTTCAGCTGGAAGGGCTTCCAACTACTACCATCGTCAAAAGAAATGTACATGCCCCATTCTGTTCCGGCATACAACAGCCCTTCCCTGACCTTGTCTGAGCGGATCGCCCGGGTATAATGATTCCCCTTTATGCCACTGGTAATCAGGCGCCAGCTTTTTCCGTAGTCCTCGGTCTTATACAAATAAGGCGTATAGTCGCCGAATTTGTAGGAGGTCGCTGCCACATAGGCCGTTCCTTTTTTGAACGGACTCGGATCAATGCAGTTGATCATATTGAGTTTGGGCGACATGCTGGCCGGCGGGGTAATATCTTCCCAGCTTTCGCCATTGTTCCGTGTAATGTGGATGAGGCCGTCATCACTGCCCACCCAAATTACTCCCGCTTCATTCGGGGATTCGGCGATTGCAAAGATATTGGAGTAGAATTCTGCTCCTGTATTGTCCTGGGTGATGGGGCCGCCAGATGACTTGATCGTTTCCGGGATCCCTCGTGTAAGGTCTGGGGAGATGACCTTCCAGGATTGTCCCTCGTCCTCAGTGACATGCAGGAAATTGGAGCCGGCATAGAGGCGCTTGGTGTTGTGGATACTGAACATCACCGGGAAGTTCCAGTTAAACCGGTATTTCATTACTTCTGCACCGGAACCGGCCGGGTTGTCCGGCCATACATTTACAGACCGGGTCTGATCTACGGAGTGGTCCTGACGCATCATATACCCCTTGTACGTACCCCCATAGACAATATCGCTGTTATTTGGGTCCGGTGCCAGGTGGGCACTCTCCCCTCCTGCCGAAGGTTCCCAATCCCTTTCAGTGATGGCATTCCCTGAAGTCCGGTGAAGGATGCGTACCGTACTATTGTCCTGCTGTGCACCGTAGATGCGATAAGGGAAATGATTGTCTGTTGTAACCCTGTAGAACTGCGCTGTGGGTTGGTTGTAATAGGTAGACCAGTTGTTCCCGCCGTCGTTGGAGATCTGTGCACCTCCATCGTCAGCGATGATCATCCTTTTATTGTTGTTCGGGTCGATCCAAAGATCATGGTGGTCCCCGTGGGGTGCGTTTTTAAGCGTGAAGGTCTTTCCTCCATCAGTGGAAACCCCATAGCTTACGTTCATTACATATACCTTATCTTCATTTTGAGTATCGGCATAAATACGGCTATAATACCAGGCACGCTGTCGCAGGGCCCTGTTTTCGTTAATTTTCTTCCAGCTTTCCCCACCGTCGTCAGAGCGGAACACCCCACCGTCTGCTGCTTCGATTATGGCCCATATCCGGTTGGAATTCAATGGGGAAACGGTTACCCCCACAATGCCCCAGGGCGTATCCGGGAGACCGGCTTTTCCTGAAATCTCCGTCCAGGAATCCCCACCATCCGTACTCTTGAATAGCTTGCTGTCTGGCCCCCCGCTGTCCATGCGGTAACCGTTGCGTTTCATTTGCCAGGTAGAGGCATAAAGGATCCTGGGGTTGTTGGGGTCCATGATAAGGTCGCCGGCCCCGGCTTTGTCGCTCACATAGAGGATGCGCTCCCAGTTTTTTCCACCGTCAATTGAACGGTATACCCCACGGGTTTCATTAGGGATCCACAGGTTCCCGATAGCGGCTACATAGACAATATTGGGATCCCTCGGGTGTATCCTAATCCTGGCGATATGTTCAGAGCCTTCCAGCCCGATAAATTCCCAGCTCTTCCCTGCATCCATGCTTTTCCAGAGCCCGTGGCCAGAGGACACATTGCCCCTCAGGGTTTGTTCACCTTCTCCCACATATATAATGTTGGGATCCGAGTCGGCAACAGCCAGTGCACCAATCGACCCGCCAAAATACCCATCGGAAATACAGGTCCAGGTGCTGCCGGCATCTTCGGTTTTCCAGACCCCGCCACCAGCGGTACCCATGTAATACAGGTTGGGGTTGTTGAGGACTCCGGAAACCGTCCCGGCTCTGCCACCCCGGTAAGGACCTACTTGCCGCCAGCTGATCCCCTCATAAAGAGATTGCTCATAAGAGGTAGTTGAAGCTTTTTGTTTTCTGCGCTGTGCCACATTTTCCTGGAACGGTACCATTAGGAAAAAGGCAAAAAGGGATAGGGTAAAAGTTTTCATAGGATAGTGTTCAAAATCTGTCTAAAATAAGGATTAATTTGGGGATACAACACAAGTAAAACAACGGTGGTAGTAGCTGCCGGAAATGGCAAATAAAAAAATTCCTATACTTTTGTTCCCACAAAAACCTGTGGATGGCAAAGAATTTAGTAATTGTTGAATCCCCTGCAAAGGCAAGGACTATCGAGCGTTTCCTGGGGAAGGATTTCAAAGTAGCCAGTAGTTTTGGGCATATAGCCGACCTCCCTTCCAAAGAGCTGGGGGTAGATATTGAGAATGACTTTACTCCAAAATATATAGTAGCTTCCGATAAGAAGCCTGTCGTAAAAAAGTTAAAAGAACTTGCCAGGAAAGCGGATACCATCTGGCTGGCAAGTGATGAGGACCGCGAAGGGGAAGCCATCTCCTGGCACCTGGCGGAGACCCTGAAGTTAGACCGCAGCAAGACCAAAAGGATCGTATTCAACTCCATCACCAAGTCGGCCATTCAACGGGCAATTGAGAACCCGCGCGACATTGATTACAACCTTGTAAATGCCCAGCAGGCCCGAAGGGTTTTGGACCGGCTGGTAGGGTATGAGCTTTCCCCCGTACTTTGGAAGAAGGTAAAACCGGGTTTATCTGCGGGAAGGGTACAATCTGTGGCCGTAAGGCTGATCGTGGAGCGCGAACGGGAGATCACTGCCTTTACCCCTGAAGCTTCGTACCGGGTACAGGGGCAATTCGTAACACAGGACGGACAGCGCTTCCAGGCCCGCATGGGGAAGACCTTTCCCACCAGGGAAGCTGCGGAAGCCTTTTTGAAGAAGAATATTGGAGCTGATTTTTTTGTTGCCAACCTGGAGAAAAAACCAGCAAAGAAATCACCACCGGCACCCTTCACCACTTCCACACTACAACAGGAAGCCTCGAGGAAATTGTACTTTTCTGTGTCACGGACCATGCAGGTGGCGCAGCGCCTCTACGAGGCAGGATTGATTACCTATATGAGGACAGACAGCGTCAACCTTTCCAAAGAAGCGCTGAATGCTGCCCGGGATGCGATTGTTAGTACTTATGGAGAGGCGTACAGCCAGACAAGAAATTACAACCGGAAATCCAAAGGGGCACAGGAAGCCCATGAGGCGATCCGGCCTACGGATATGAAATTGCAGTCGCCTTCCCTGGAACGGGACCAGGCCCGCCTCTATGAATTGATCTGGAAACGGACCTTGGCATCACAAATGAGCGATGCCAAATTGGAGCGCACCCAGGTGAAGATAGGGGCCAATACGCATAATGAGCAATTCACTGCCAATGGGGAGATAATCCAGTTTGAAGGGTTCCTGAAAGTTTACCTTGAAGGCAAAGATGAGGAGGACACCCTTGAAGAACAGGCAGGATTACTTCCGGCCTTGCAGGAAAATGACCCACTCACCAATGATGAATTGGTTGCTACGGAGCGTTTTACGCGCCCGGCCTATCGCTACACAGAAGCCACCCTTGTAAAGAAGCTGGAAGAGCTCGGGATAGGCAGGCCCTCTACCTATGCCCCCACCATTTCTACCATACAGAACAGGGGATATGTAGAAAAAGGTACAATTGAGGGACAGGAACGAAAGTACAACCAGCTGGTCCTTAAAAACGGGTCGGTTACTACGAGTGTACTTTCGGAAAAAGTAGGATCTGATAAGGGAAAACTGGTTCCTACAGATATCGGTATGATTGTAAATGATTTCCTGGTGGATCATTTCTCAAATATCCTGGACTACAATTTCACCGCAAGGGTGGAAGAAGAGTTTGATGAAATTGCCTCTGGGGAGGAAGACTGGCAAAAAGTGATGCGGGAATTTTACCGTGATTTCCATCCCAATGTAACCGAAGTGGAAGCTACGGCAGAACGCGCCAGTGGTGAACGTGTCCTCGGCACAGATCCGAAAACAGGGCGACAGGTAGCCGTGAGGCTGGGCAGGTTTGGCCCCATGGTCCAGATCGGAACCGTAGACGAAGAGGAAAAACCGGTATTTGCCAGTTTGTTGCCGAATCAGTCGATCAATACCATCACCTACGAGGAGGCCATGGACCTTTTCAAATTACCACGAAGTCTTGGGGAATACAAAGGCCAAGAACTCCAGGCTAACGTGGGGCGATATGGCCCTTATATCCGTTACGGCAAAAAGTTCGTTTCCCTTGACAAGGGCGAAAGTGTCTTTGACGTCGATTACGAACGCGCCGTGGAACTGGTTCAGGCCAAGGAAAAGGCAGATGCCCCTATAGGACATTATGAAGGCCAGGAGGTGACTAAAGGCAAAGGGCGCTTTGGCCCGTTCATCAAATGGAATGGTTTATTTATCAGTGTAGGCAAGAAGTATGATTTTGATGCCCTTACCGATACTGATATTGCGGAACTCATCGAGGACAAAAAGAAAAAAGAGGCCGAAAAGCTGGTACGGGAATGGCCAGAAGAAGGCATTCGTATCGAAAAGGCACGATGGGGAAGGCATAATATAATAAAAGGCAGGACCAAGGTGGAATTGGGGAAAGACGTCAAAGTCGCCGAGCTAAGCCTAGAACAGGTGCAATCCCTCTTAGCACAGAAGGCTCCGAAAAAGAAAACCCGTAAATCAAAAACTTAAACAAAGGCAATGGCGTTTGATTTTCTGGTACCCGTAGCAGATCAGGTCCTGGCCCACAATGAATTCCTGCCTGCCCAGGCACTGGGAAGGCTTGTACACATCCACACAGAAAAAGACGGGCTCCCTGTACTTGCCAATGTCACCTTCGCCCTGCTGGGCGTTAATGAATCCCGGAATGCTTTCGAAAAGAAACCCGAGAAACTGGACCTGGCCCAGGTGCGGATCCAATTGTACCGATTGATGATGGGGAACTGGAATTCCACTATGGTCGATCTTGGGGATATCGAAGAAGGCGAGACTGTAGAGGACACCTACTTTGTGGTACGGGAAATTGTGGCCGGACTGCTTGAGGAAAATATCATCCCCATAATTATCGGGCCCACCCAGGACATCACCTATCCCATGTACCGGGCCTATGACCGTATTAAGGATATGGTAAACCTGGTGTCTGTGGACAGCCGTTTTGATTTTGGGATCGATGAAGAGCTCATTTCCTCCCATTCCTATATGAGCAAGATC
>NZ_CEYNTP010000083.1:0-10252 GCF_982873095.1 Lentiprolixibacter sp.
AAATGATTTTATAAATCTCTTCAAGGGTCCTGAAGAATATCTGGATAAGCCCCATCTGCACTACTGGCTCGCGGCCTTGTCTTTCAAGATATTTGGCATTTACGACTGGGCCTATCGCATACCTGCTATCCTGGCCACATTCCTGGGGGGATGGAGCTGTTACGGCCTGGGGAAGACCTTGTATAATGCAGACGCCGGGAAAATCGCAGCGCTTATTTTCCTCAGCGCACAGACCATTGTACTTTCTGTGATTGATGTGCGTACGGATGCCGTGCTTACGGGTTTCACGGCATTTGCCCTATGGCAGCTCCTGCTGTATTTTGAACGGGGAACACTGGGAAGTGTGATGCTAGGTGCACTGGGGGCAGGCCTCGCCTTCTCCACTAAAGGACAGATTGCCCTGGTGGTCATTGGCCTTCCGTTATTGTGTTACCTGGCCTATACCCGTAAATGGAAGTTGCTGTTGAACTGGAGGGTGGGGCTAGCCCTTGTGGTATTTGCCCTTACCATTACTCCTATGCTTTATGCCTACTACCAGCAGTTTGACCTGCACCCCGAAAAGGTGATCCGGGGAAAGGGAGATCGCAGTGGATTCCGGTTTATATTCTGGGAACAAAGTTTTGAGCGGCTGAGTGGGGAGGGGGTCGGACAAAACAGTAGCGACTACTTTTTCTTTTTCCACACCTTCCTTTGGGTCTTCCTGCCCTGGACGGTTATTGGCCTTGCCGCCTATGGAACCAGGGTAAAGCGTTTTTTTAGCAATCGTTTTCACCCGGAAAAGGGGGTTGAATTCCTCACGGTAGGCGGCATTACCCTGATCTTTTTACTGATCAGCTTTGCCCAGTTTAAGCTGCCGCATTACCTCAATATCACGATTCCCTTATTCGCCGTGCTTTCTGCTGCATATTTGGGATGGCTGCGAAACGAAAAGCGTGAAAAAACATTGAAGATTTTTAGGAATGTCCAGTACGGAATACTTGGGTTGTGCTTCGTGGTTGCTGCGCTATTAACACAATTCGTATTTGAATCGGGGATCATTGGGAATATATCTTTAAGTGTTTCTATATCGATATTAGTCTATGTTTTTGTAGAAAAAACCACACCATTCAACAAGATCATTACCACGGCAATATTGAGTGCGGTATTGCTTAATCTATCCCTCAATCTGTCCTTTTATCCTTCCTTGCTCAACTATGAAGCAGGCGCCACCATGGCAGAAATCGTGAAGGAAGAGGAAATTCCGGTGGACCGGATCTATAAGATCTCTGAGGCGCACACCTGGGCCCTGGATTTCTACAATAGACGCCCGGTTAAGATCACTTCTACAGATAGATTAGTGGAAATGGATGACGTCTGGGTGTATGTTACAGAAAAGGAGTTGGAGGTCTTGAAGACAAAGGGAATTAAATGGAAAGAGCAGTTTTCGGCAGATCAATTCCGCATTACCCGGCTACAGGCCCGGTTCCTGAATCCAGATACCCGTGAGGAGGTCCTTAGGAAAAGGTACCTGCTTCATTTGGAATGATGGGTTTCGCATTTGATCAGCGTTCATGCACAACTAATTCCGGCTTTTTAAAGTGGTAAACCACCCCTGCCAGTGATATCAGGGCAGTGATCAGGAAAAAGACCACACTTATACTGATCGAAGCACTTTCCTCAAGGCCAAGCCATAAGGCTCCGTAGAGGAACACTACTTCGCGGCTGCCAATCCCGCCTATGGTAACAGGCAATACAGCTACAATGGAGGATACCAGGAAGATAAAGAGATAGGAGAGAAGATCGCCTTCCAGGCCCAGGGATCTCCAGATCAAAAAAACAGAGAGCAGCTGCAAGAGCTGTACCGCTGCCGAGAATCCCAGGGAAGGCCAGAAAATGGGTAGAACATACTCAAAAAACCTCCTGTTGAGTACCCAGAAGACGGTGAAGGAAAGCACAATCGTAATGGCGATAAGTACACGATACGGTTCAAGGACATCTACATCCAGGAACAGGGCAAGCAAGCAGGCATAGGCAAATAGCAATAGCAATCCACTTAACCGGTCCAGGACCATGATGGCAATTACCCTTTTGGTTCCGATCCCATATTTCTTTTGCAGCACGTACCCCTTGTAGGCATCTCCCCCAATTCCTCCGGGAAGAAACAGGTTGTAGAACATACCCAACAGGTACAATTTGAGGTTGCTCAGGTGGGTGAGCCATACGTTTATCTGATGGAGATAGGTGTTCAATCGAAATGCAGCCAGGAATTTTGAAGCTGCAAAGGCGATGATCGCCCCTAATAAGTAGACCGGATGTGTATTTTGCACCGTGTTCAGTACGTCCTGTAGCTGGATCTTACTGAACACGAAATACAGGAGCACTGCGCTGGCCAGCAGCTTTAGTGCCGTGGTTACCGTTTTCTTACGGATGCTTCCCACCTATACTTATTTTCTTGATCCGATAGGGGCGTTTGTTCTGGGACTCATAGTACGTACGGATGAGCAGTTCCATCACAATACCGATAGTAAACAACTGAATACCCGCCAGGATGAACATCATCCCAAAAATAAGCAGAGGGCGGTTGCCAATATCCTGCCCGAATCCCCATTTCAGGACAAAGAGGTAGATGTTGATAATGATCCCAAGTAAGGTCAGCAAAACCCCGAAAATCCCGAAGAGGTGAATGGGCCGTTGAAAATATTTCCGTATAAAGAGCAGCAGCATCATATCGGCGACTACCTTAAAAACCCGTTCCAACCCATACTTGGACACCCCTGCATTTCGGGCGTGGTGCTTTACAGGTACCTGTTTGATCTGAGCTCCTTCCAGATGAGCCAGTAGTGTGATAAAACGGTGCATTTCTCCATAGAGGTTCAGGTCCTTGGCAATGTCCTTGCTAAACACTTTTAGGGCACAACCGTTGTCTTTGATATCGAGTTTTGTTACCCTCCGTACCATGAAGTTGGCAATTTTAGATGGGATTTTCTTGACCAGGGAGTCCTTCCTTTTCTGCCGTATACCGGTTACCACATCATAACCTTCATTAACTGCGAAATGCAACATCTGTGGGATGTCTGCCGGATCATTCTGTAGATCCCCGTCCATGGTGATGATATAGTCCCCTTCGGCGTAATCTATGCCTGCGGCCAGGGCCAGGCTTTGTCCGTAATTCTTCTTTAGTTCGATCAGGTGAACCCGTGGGTCTTCCAGGTTGCGAACCACCCGGCGTGTTCCGTCAAAGGAGAAATCATCAACGATGATAATGTCATAGTGATACCCCTCAAGGGCCTTGTGGACCTTCTCCACCAGTAGGGGGATGTTCTCTGCTTCGTTGAAGACCGGAATTACCAGGGAAAGGCGGGTAGCTGTAATGGGTTGCATTGCGGATTTTAGAATTGCAGCAAAATTAGCTTTTTTATTTCAGTTCTCTTTGTAGCAGGATAAGAGTACTTCCGCAGCTTTGAAGGGTGATATCTCATTGTTGGCCACCTGAAGGGTAAGTTGTTCAAGCGCCGCCTTCACGCCTTGGTGCTGGTAAAAACTGTATTTGAGCAGCTCATCCACCGTCTGCATAAACCAGAAGGTGTTTTGCTCTTTACGGTGGAGGTCGAACTCCCCCGAGGCCCTGTTTTGTGCTACAAAATCCATAATCATATCCCATAGTTCTGCTATACCTTCATTATTAAGAGCTGAACAGGTGGTTACCTTCGGGGTCCAGCCATTGGATTTCGGAGGGTATAGTTGCAAGGCGCTTTCAAATTCAGACCGCGCCTGTTGTGCCCTTTTGAGGTTATCTCCATCGGCCTTGTTGATCACAACCCCGTCTGCCATTTCCATGATCCCCCTCTTGATGCCCTGCAGCTCATCCCCGGCACCCGCAAGTTTAAGGAGCAGGAAAAAATCTACCATGCTGTGTACGGCGGTCTCACTTTGTCCCACACCCACGGTTTCGATCAAAATGATATCATATCCGGCAGCTTCGCACAGAATTACGGATTCCCTTGTCTTTCTCGCCACACCTCCTAGGGAATCACCCGTAGGAGAGGGCCGGATAAAAGCATCCGGATCGCGGGAAAGTTCCAGCATCCTGGTTTTATCCCCGAGGATGCTGCCCTTAGTAACACTACTGCTGGGATCTACAGCAAGTACGGCTACTTTTTTACCCTTAGAGGTAATCAGTTTTCCAAGCTGCTCAATAAAGGTGCTCTTGCCCACTCCCGGTACCCCGGTAATCCCGATTCGGATGCTGGCTTTGCCTTTAGGCAGGCAGGCTTCGATCAACTGCTGGGCCTTTTCATGATCTTCAGGCCTCCGGCTTTCGATAAGGGTTATTGCCCTGGCAAGGAGGGTTTTGTTCCCGGAAAAAATGGCTTGAGCCAGTTCCTTTACTTCAGGAATTTTCTTTCTCTGGAATTTTAGAGGGCTAATGTCTTCAGCGCTTTTTTTTGGAGGGGTACTCAAGTTTATTGATTGATGGGAATTCTTACTTTAGTTTTATCCCAGCTCAGGGTAAGGTAAAGCTGGGCCTCCTCTTCGAAATCAATGGTGAAGCTTTCAACGGGCTCGTTGAGCCCAAGGACCGGTACTTCTACCTGGAACACGTCATTTTCTGCATTTCGTGTTGTCTCCCTACCCCCGCTGATCAGGGTAACCCCCCAATCTGGGACTTCAGAATTAAACATCACCATCCATTTGTCGGGCCCGGGTACCGTCCATAGGGAGTACATTCCGGGGGGCAATTTGTTGTCAAGGATTTGCAGGGCAGTTTTGGTGGAGAAGGTGGTGGGTTCATTGGCACCTGTACGCCAGACGACATTGTAAGGTACCAGTTCTCCGAAGATTACCCGCCCCTTTTTGAACGGACTACTGTATTTTACTTCCAGTTCAAGTCCATTCTGTGCATAGGTAGCTGTGCGCTCCGGACTGTTTTTCTTGGTCTGCTCTTTCAGATAGGGCATGCCTACAAAGATGAACAGTACAATCACCACAACAAGGACGGCGAGGATCCATTTTAAGATTTTCATAGGGGGTACGTTTTACACTTATATCTCCTCTAAGGTACTAAATCAAAGGTAAACTTGCTGTTGTTGATATATCTTTCCCCAGGTTGCAGATAGGGTGGAGGAAAGGAAGCAAAATTGGGGGCATCCGGGTAGTTCTGTGTTTCAAAACATATGCCAGCAAACCAGGGAGGAGTAAAAACTACTACCGCGGGTTGATTGGTACTGACCCGCATGCGAATGCCGGATATTGAGGAAGACACCATGGAAACAAAGTCCCCCGTGAGTGCAAAAGGCGTATCAAAACGCGTTTCACCGATCGCTTTAGGGGTTCGAAAATCAAATTCTGTCCCCTTAACGTTCATTAATGTTCCTGTGGGCACCAGATTGGGTTGTGTTTCAAGGAATCGCTCACTGCCCAGTTGCAGTTGATAGTGTGATACTGAATTACTGTCATCTAGCTGAAAATAGGAATGGTTGGTTAAATTCACTACCGTAGGCCTGTCTGTTGTGGCCTCATGTATTATTTTAAGCGTGTTTTTCAGAAGCTGATAGGTGACCATTACCTCGAGGTTGCCCGGATAACCTTCTTCCAGATGCGGGCTGTGATAGGCCAGTTTAACATAGGGGTCAGTACCCTTATGCACTTCAATGATTTCCCAGTATTTGTCGGCAAAACCCTCTTTTCCGCCGTGGAGATGCACCCCTGCTTCCGAGTGTAGGGGATAAAAGCTGTTGTCCAGCGAGAATCCCCCGCCAGAAATCCTACCAGCAAAACGGCCTACGCAGGCACCAAGGGAAATTTCGTCCCTTAAGTAGGCTTCGGGATCTTCAAGTGCTACGACTGTATTCTGCCATTTTTGGTTTTTGTCCCGAAACATAAGTTTCCGTATCCGCGCCCCGTATTCCAGGACATTCAGGGATAGGAATTCATTATTTATAGTAACTTGTTGCAAGGCGATCTAGTGAAAAAGTTTTATAAAAATACAGGTTTTTGCAACAGCCCGAAATATATCTCGTCCTTAGGGTAGCAAGAACAATTAACCAATAGGAAACCCACCTGATGTTTCAGATTGATCTGGTAGAACGGTGCCGAAAGAACGACCGGAAGGCACAGTTGCAACTTTACAAACAGTATTGCGATGGCATGTACTGTGTGGCCGCACGTTTTCTGAATAACTCAGATGATGCTGAAGATGTCTTGCAGGAAGCCTTTATAAAAGCCTTTCAAAAAATACATCAGTTTAAGGGTGAGGTAACTTTCGGGGCCTGGTTAAAACGTATTGTGATCAACAGTTGTATCGACTTCCTGAAATCCAAAAAGATGGAATTCGTGGAACTGAAGGATTACCAGATGAAGGTAGTTGAAGATGAGGACTGGTCGGTTTCCGAGACCATCTCCCTAAGGGAAGTGAAACAGGCGATGGAGCAGTTGCCGGAAAAATACAAATACGTGGTACAGCTCTATTTGGTTGAGGGTTATGACCATGCCGAGATTTCCCAGATACTTAAGCTGACCCAGACGGCATGCCGGACCCGACTTATGAGGGGAAAAGCCCATCTGAAGGAACTATTAAAAAAGAAAAGCCATGAAACAGGATCTTAGAAAATTATTTGAGACAGAGCGGGAGAGGCAATTCCGGATGAAAGACGGTCATGAAGCGCGTTTTATGAAACGCCTGGAGGAGGAAATGCCGCCCCAAAAGCCCCATAACCGGATGTGGATATGGAGTGTTGCTGCGGCCGTTGTGGTGTTATTCGGATTGGGAATTTATTTCCTGGGGATAAACAACGAAGTGTTACCAGCAGAAACTCCCACAGTAACTGCGGAGGAAGCTGATACCACAGAAGGCATATCCATTGGCGATTTGTCCCCGGATTTACAGAAGATAGAAGACTATTACCTGGCCAGTATCAACCTGGAATTATCCAAACTGGAGGTTTCTCCGGATAATAAGGAGCTGGTGGATGGCTATATGGAACAATTGGCAGCATTGAACCGGGAATACGATCAACTGAATAAAGAACTAAACACATTCGGGCCCAATGATCAAACCATATCGGCCCTGATAAAAAACCTGCAGCTTAGGCTTCAGTTACTACAGAAATTAAAGGAGAAGTTAAATCAAATTAAATCATCAAAAAATGAACAACTATCATCAAATCATGTGTAAACCCCTGTTGCTGGTTTTTGGCCTGCTCGCTTTCGGGGTGAACGGACAAAGCCAGAAAAAAGAATACAAAGAGACGTTTAAAGTGAGCAGCGATGCCGTGCTGGACATCAATACCTCACATGCAGATATCGAGTTTGATACCTGGAACAGGAACGAGGTTGTAGTGGAGGCTACTATCGAACTGGAGGGGGCCACTACGGAGGAAGCTGATGCTTATTTCGAAGAGAATGGCATTAAGATCCTCGGGAATAGTGAACGCATTGAAATCAGTACTTCAGGAAGCAAAAGCTGGCAGTTCAGAACTATGGACGGACATTTTGCTGATCTCGAAAATATTGTGATTGATATCCCTGAAATACCTGACCTTGAGCCGTTTTTTATGGAGTTGGAGATCCCGGAACTTCCAGAAATTGCAGAAATGCCCCCTATGCCCCCTATGCCTGCGCTGAAATTTGAAAATTTTGACTACGATAAGTACAAGAAAGACGGGGAGAAGTATATCCAGGAGTGGGCTGAGGAATTTACCAAAAACTTCGATGAGAAATATGAGAAGAAATGGGAAGAATGGGGAGAGCGTTTTGCCAAGCGAATGGAAGAAAGAGCTAAAATAGCAGAAGAACGTCAGGCGGAAAGAGAAGAATTGCGTAAAGAGCGTGAAGAACTGAGGAAGGAGCGTGAAGAAATCAGGATGAAAGCCCAGGAAGAGCGCAGAAAGGCCATGGAGGAACAGCGTAAACTCAGGGAAGAGGAAAGAGCGGCAAGGCGTAGCGCGTTTATTTCCGGAGATGCCCCACGTATTTTTTACCGCTCTTCAGGAGGAGAAAGTAAAAGCTTTAAGGTTAAAAAAACTATCAGAATAAAAATGCCCAAGTCCACCAAGCTCAACATGAATGTCAGGCATGGGGAGGTGAAACTGGCTGAAAACACCAAAAATTTGCAGGCAACCTTGTCCTATTCAAGGTTGCTTGCCTCCACCATAGAGGGGGACAAAACCAATATACTGGCCTCCTATTCCCCGGTGAATGTGCAACATTGGAACTATGGCAGGCTAAAAGCTCAATTTTCTGAGGATGTCGCACTTCAGGAGGTACACGACCTGATCCTGACGGCAACTTCTTCCGAGGTAACTATCGACAGGCTCCTAAAAAGTGCGGAATTGAACAACAATCTGGGGCATCTGGAAATCAATGCTATCCATGATGACTTTACTAATCTGGATATATCCGTTCAAAATGGGGAAGTGGTTTGTGTATTGCCGGATTCCCCCTTTGAGATTACCGTTGAGGGGATTTCAACGGACTTGTCAACTCCTGCGGGGTTGGTGCTTAAGCGTAGTCAGGAAAACAGCCGTGTGATTCACAGGGGAAATCAGGGAAGCCCAAATAACGGTAAATCTATAAAGATCAGCGGCCGATATAGTGATATCGCGCTCAAGCAATAATCCGGTCTTTCCCAAATGACACGATTCTGGCAATATGTCGAGCCAAAACCTACATAACGGCATTCTTCACTTGTCTGCCCTGCCTTTTCCTGAAGGCGTATTAATGGGCATCTTCCTTTAGATATTCCGGAAAGTTTTTCTTGAACCTGTTATAGCGGGGTATGGATATATTTCGGATGTAGGGATTATCCGGATTCCTCCGCTCGTAATCCTGATGGTATTCTTCCGCCTCGTAAAAGATTGTGAAAGGCTTAACTTCAGTAACGATGGGCCTGTCATACTCTTGCTGGTCCGTCAGCGCCTGGATATAGGCCTCGATGATCTGCTTCTCCGTTTCGTTCTTATAGAAGGCGATGGAACGGTACTGCGGACCCCGGTCAGGCCCCTGACGGTTCAGGGTGGTAGGATCGTGACTTCCAAAAAATATCTGCACCAGTTCCGTAAAGGAAATGACCTTGGGATCGTAATAGATTTCCACAGCTTCCGCATGCGTAGTTTTACCATAGCTCACCTGTTCATAGGTAGGATTTTCCTCTGTTCCACCAGAATATCCCGAAATCACCTCAGCTACTCCTTTTACGCTTTCGTATATGGCTTCAACGCACCAAAAACAACCTGAGGCGAAATACGCCGTCTCATATTGCTGCAGGTCCTGGGGTGAGGGCTTCGAATGTACTGCCTGCTCTTTTATCTGAGCCTCTTTTGCAGCGGAGTTTGCATCCCCCTTGTTCTTGGAAAGACAGCTGCTGCTCACCAAAAGGGCCAGTATGGGAAGGGTATAGCGAAATATCTTTTTCATAATTCCTTTTTTTTCAAAAATGCGCAATCCCCGGAACACATAAGGTTAAAGCATTGTTAATTTGAGTGTTACAGGTGATTTTGTCAGTCTTTCCTATCTTGTACCAACTATGACGTCAACGGTATCGCTTGCTGCACTTCGGCCCGGGAAGCCCTTGTCTATTCTGGATCCCATTATTCCTATATCCAGCTATTGCGAGATCAACCTTGCAACCACAAATGAGGAACTAAAGGGGGTAGCCCTGACCGATCCCCACTCCTGTCAGGCCTATATCGATACATTCCTAAAGCGTAACAAGGCCAGAGTGGCCTATGGTGGCTACCTGGAGGTTCGCGATCTTTACGGCGATAAACCGGCTTTTTCTGAGGGCACCCCCAGGAATGTTCATTTGGGATTGGATTTTTGGGCAAAGGCAGGGACAAAGGTCATCACTCCCCTCGAGGGGGTGGTTCATAGTTTTCAAAATAATAGCACCCAGGGGGATTATGGCCCAACCATTGTCCTGGAACACCACACAGTTGCAGGTACCTTTTATACCCTTTACGGGCATTTATCTGTGGAATCCCTGGAAGACCTCAAAAAAGGGGACACTTTTATGGCTGGTTCAGTCCTTGGCACCCTGGGGACAACAGATGTCAATGTTAACTACGCCCCGCACCTGCATTTTCAGTTGATCCGGGATATAGGCCCGTATCAGGGAGATTATCCCGGTGTATGCTCGGTAAACGAACTGGAATATTACAGTACGAACTGTCCGAATCCCTGTATTTTGATCGGATTCTGATCCTTTGCACCCTAAAATTATCCGATGATCGACACCTTTTCCCGATAAGCGGATTTAGGGTATTGGAACGTTCAT
>NZ_CEYNTP010000084.1:0-10155 GCF_982873095.1 Lentiprolixibacter sp.
TCACCCCCAGATAGACCGCACGGAATTTCCTGAGAAACCGGGCAGGAGCCCCCCCGTAACGGAGTTCGTAAAACTCAAGGTCTGTGTTTACATTGGATTTCCTCCACAACTTCGCATATACAAAAACAGTGAGCAGTCCTGTAATCAGGAAGGCCCACCAGACCCAGTTCCCCGATACACCGTTGGTCCGGACGATATCCGTAACCAGGTTGGGTGTGTCTGTGGAAAATGTAGTGGCCACCATAGACAGTCCCAGTAACCACCAGGGCATAGTACGTCCCGATAGAAAGAACTCTGAAGTGTTCTTTCCTGAAGTCTTGGAAACGATGATACCAATAAGTAATACGATGGAAAAAAATCCGATGATAAGGATATAATCAAGCGTGCTGAGTTGCATAGTCTGGTCTTGGTTGGGTTATAAAGATATTATTTTTTGCTTATCGACTTTCCTGATTTCAGAATCCTGAACTTTTTAATAGTAAAGGGAATATTTGTGATAATCGTACCTGTTTTTATAGCGCTTGAGGCGTGCTTTGATAAGGTCAGGCAGACTGTCTTTCTTCAGTACCATAAATATGGGGTCCTCCCGTTCCATAACCTTACGGATATGACCCTGATCTACGGGATCCTGAAGGTCCATATAGGTGGTTTTGTAACTTTCATCGGGTTGGAATTTGACTTCCTGGTTGATCCGCTTACTGCCATTTTTTATCGTAATCACCTCATTCTTGAGATAAAAGGCCGTTGAGGGCACCCAGAAATCGTAAATAATTAGTCCCCTTTCCCGGTTTATACCGTTGTCCTCCAGGAAAGACACAATGGGTTTCAGGGTTTTGATCTTTTTTGGGTTACTGCCTGCATAAATAGGAAAAGTGAGCAACACCCCAAGTATAAAAACCGCTGAGATTGCTAGCATGCTGAAATATGCATTACCCCTCAAATATCTAATGATCAGAATAATGGATACAATGAGCGCTACAGCCAATAGTGTGGCGGGTAATCCGTGAAGCTCCAACCGCGGGAACAGCTTTGCAATGAGCAGAAATACAGCCAAGGCCAGGCACAGCAACCCCAGTATCCGGGAATAGATCCTGCTTTCCCTGTCGCTGATCCCCTTTAGCAAATAGGCCGTATAAAGTGCAAAAAATGGGAAGGCCGGGAGGATGTACAAAATAAGTTTTGAGGAGATCAGAGAATAAAAAAGCACAACACCTATTCCCGTAAGGAGGAGGACAAGTGGTGTTTTCTGTTTTTCAGCCTCAGATTTTTTCCTGAGGAAACTACGGGAAATCAAAAAAGGGATCCAGGGAAATCCTATCAGGGGAAGCAAGGGCAAGTAGTAGAAAAAGGATTTTTCCCGGTTCATATCGTTTGCTGCCACCGCGCGTTCCAGGATCTGTTCTTTTATAAAATATTCCAGAAAGGAGGGCTTATCCAGCCCAATGGCAATAAACCAGCTGCCGCCAATCAGCAGGAAGAGCAGGGTACTTAGTACGGTATGCCGGGTAATATGAATCTTCTCTTTTTGTACTACTTTCCAGATCAGCAGGAAAAGGCCAACCGGGACCAGGGCAGCCGGACCTTTGGTCAGAAATCCAAGACCGAGCAAAATGTAAAAGCCGTAAAGGCTAAATATCGAGCCCCTTATTTTGTGATGTAACAGGAAATAAATGCTTCCAAGAACCAGGGTGATCAGATAGCAATCAGTGGTCAACACCCGGGAGGAAATCCCCACCAGGGGAAAGGAAAAATAAATAATGGCTGCCGAAAGCGCAATCTTCGGTTCCTTAAACAGCAAAATCGAAATTTTGTAGACGAAAATGATCTGCAGGATGAGGGCCAAGGACAAAAAGAACCGTGCCCCATATTCGTTAACCCCAAAAAGCTGGTACCCGGCAGTGGTGATATAATAGGTCAAAGGAGGTTTGTGAAAATGCCTTATGCCCATAAGTGTTGGGTACAAGTAGTCCCCGCTTTCCAACATTTCCCTGCTTATTTCCGCATAACGCGCTTCGCTGGATTCTGTTAGTCCCCAGCTTCCCAGCCCAATATTTAAGAGGATGAAGACAAACCCCAGCAGGAAATACCGTTGTATCTTGTTGGGCATGCAGTGTTGGTTAAGGTTGCGGCTAAAGATAGGATTATTCCCGTAAAGGCTGAAGCCAGATCAATGAGGTATTGCTCTTTGCTGTACTTTTTAAAATACCTTTACGGCATCATCTTTAATCCAATTCCTTGGAAATAACCTTTACTTCCTGGATCCTTGCCCTTTGCGCCTCTTTTGTGCTGGGGGTGTCCAAAGCAGGCCTCAAAGGGATCGCAATGGTGACCGTAACCCTAATGGCACTGGCTTTTGGGGCACGGGAATCTACGGGCTTAATTGTTCCCCTGTTATTGGTTGGAGATGTATTTGCCGTCCTTTATTATACCCGCCATACACGATGGGGGCATATCCTGAGGTTCACCCCCTGGATGCTAAGCGGGGTGTTGATCGGGGCCGTCCTGGGGAAAGACCTCCCCGGTAAAACTTTCAAGGTGTTTATGGTGGGCATCATCCTGTTCAGTGTTGCCGTGATGTACTGGTGGGACCTCCGCAAATCGAAGTCCGTTCCAAGGCATTGGGCCTTTGCCGGGGGAATGGGAATGATCGCCGGCGTTGCTACCATGATCGGCAACCTTGCCGGAGCCTTTACCAATTTGTATTTCCTGGCCATGCGCCTGCCGAAAAACGAATTTATCGGTACAGCCGCCTGGCTTTTCCTGATCACCAACCTTTTTAAATTACCCTTGCATATTTTCGTCTGGGAAACGATCAGTTGGGAAAGTATAATGATTAACCTGAAGCTTTTACCGGGTATCTTTCTTGGCCTGTACACCGGAGTTCGGTTAGTGAAAATCATACGGGATAAGTTCTACCGTAAAATGATCCTCGCGCTGACCGCCATAGGGGCTTTACTCATATTGCTGCGCTAAAATGGTGTTCACGGGCACTGGCCTTCTCCCAATCTATTGGCTATAAGAAAATCCCAGTTTCTCCAAACCCATGCGCACCTCAGTATTGCTCATGAAAAGTTCCCATAGCAGGCCGGACCTGTAATTTTCTATCATTACCGGAATAGGTCCCTGGTCGATTGCGAGGTAGCGTTTCACATACCAGTTATTCTCCGAACTATAGGCGTCATAAGGTCCGAATTTGTCCACCAGCGTATCCTTCTGCATATATAGCTTACGGAGAAATGCCATGCTCGCATCCGGAGTATAGGGCATTGAAGAGAGGGCAGCAGTTGGGGAAATCACGCCAGGGTCATTTCCAGGCCGGTGGGCCGCATATCCATTTAAGGAATAGCTGGAGGTAAGCCCCCATTCCTCAGGGCCGTAGTCTTTGTGGTTCATCGGATTATCCACACAATACCTGTAATGGATGAACGTGTGATTTTGATTGAGGGCCCAATAGTCCGCATATTGATCCGAAAGGCTTTTTGGCGATAGTCCCAGATAGGAATAGTGGGCCCAAAATAAAGGGCCCACTGGGGCCGTATCGTACTCATAATGATCCAGCTGCGTTCTCAGATCATAGTATACGGTATCATTTGCAATGGCTCCGCTCCGTGCCCATCCCGCATCATAAACTTCCTTCTGTATAGGATAAGTAGGGGAAGCCGCAGCGAGGACATAAGCGATAAGGCATTCGTTGTAGCCCCCAATGGGAAAGTTCATTTCCCAGTTATAATTGGGGCTCCAATGCCAGTATAACACGGATTCACCTCCCCGGGTATACCAATCCCACTCCACTTCTTCCCATAACCCTTGTATACGTTGTGATAAGGCTGCTGCTTCGGGTATATTTTTATCCAGATATGCCTTTACAGTAAGCAACCCCTGGATCAAGAAAGCGGTTTCTACCAGGTCGCCGCCGTCATCTTTTGGACTAAAGGGATACACCCGTCCATCAGGTCTCATCCAATGCGGCCAGGCTCCGTGAAACCGATCCGCACCCTCCAGAAAATCCACGATTTTTTCAAAACGGGCTATAGCTTCTGTTTCGGGTATAAAGCCGCGCTCTATGCCAACAATAAGTGCCATAAGTCCGAAACCCGTTCCCCCTGTAGTGATGATATCCGGATCATGAAAGGGATACTGTCCATCTATATGAAAACGCTCACGGGCCATGCCACTGATCGGCTCCGCCCCTTCCCAAAAATAGTTTATGGTCTGTTTCTGGACCAGGTCCAGCAGCGCTTCATCAGAGAGATCGCCCGGTGGTATCCCCCCTTGATCGTCAACACTGACCGGGTCGAATTTGTTCTGGTTGCATCCCAGAAAGCATAGCCCGCAAAAAGCAATAAGCAAGAATTGTTGTTTACAGAATCCCATTATCACAGAAGCATATGTAGCGACAAGAAAAGTTACGAAAAAAGAAACGGAAGCGGAATTTCAAACATTTTTAAACCGGGGCTATCCACAATTATCTGCATTTTTGATTACCTTTCCACTCCGGATATCCGGTGATCATTACCCCCCTTAAAAAAGATAATCATGAAATATAATCTCGCCGAAAAACTCGCCATCGTAAAAGCAATTGATGAAGTTATTCGTGTGGACGGACAGGTAGACCCTGGTGAAATCGAATTCCTGAAGCAGCTCATGACCTTGCTTAAGTTCGATCGCGGCCTTGTTGAGGAAGCACGGAACATTACCGCAAAGGAATGCATGATGATCCTGAAGGGTATGCCGGACAAAAAAAAGCATGCACTGGCTGTAATGTTGAATGAAATGGCCAATGCCGATGGCAACTTCAATGAAAAGGAGTACCAGTTGATCTTCAATATCCTGATGGAAGCCGGGATAGAACTTGATGATTCTCCTGACTAGTCCTTAAAATCCCCTTTACTTGTTAATGATCATTTGGGAAATCCCGGACGCAAATGATATTTGCCCTTTTCATTTTTGTTAAAAGATTGTTAATTTTTGTGCTTTTTCTTAACTTGTCAGGGCTATACAACAACTGACCCATGAAAAAGAGCGAAAAGTTATTGACCGCACGGATAGGCATTGCCCTACTTGGTATTACACTGATTACGCTGGTATTGGTGCTCTACCACGAGCATGCGGACACCCTCTATCAGCAAGTAGAGCAGGCCCTGGCACAGTCAATGAACAGCATGGACAACACTGTTGCCGGTAAGTAAGGCCCTCTTATTTCCACAGCCGGACCAACCCACAAAAGGCCATATATCCTCCTGATCCCGAAAGGGTTAAACTTTCATAAATGTAGATGGGTTGGCATTTAATTTCCCTATCTTCTTTCCTAAAATTTATAACCCAATTAAAACAAACCTGTGATGAAAAAATTCTGTATCCTATTTTGCTGCCTAACCGGTTTCGCCGGCCTGGCACAAAACCCGACCATCGATCACCTTGTTGAAGATTTTGAACGCGGCAAGGAACTCTCCCTGGCCTATGTTGACGCTATGCCGGAAGCGCAGTTTAACTTCAAGCCTACAGAGGAGACCATGACCTTTGCCGGACAAATGCTGCACACGGCCATGGGTACCTTTGGCCTGAGTTCCAATGGTACAGGAGTCGAGAACCCCTATGCGGGGAAGAACCTGCAACAAGACGAATCCCTGCAATCCAAAGCTGAAGTACGGCGTATTCTGGCCGAGAGTTTTGACTTTGCCATTGCCGGAATCAAAACAATGGACCCCGCACAATTTGAAGAGATGGTGGAACGCGGACCATTTAAGGTAACCCGACTGGGATGGGTGCAAAAAACAAAGGAACACATCAACCACCATCGGGGGCAAACTGCCATTTACCTCAGGCTGGCCGGAGTAACGCCCCCTCAGTACAAGCTGTTTTAGTTAAGCGCATTTTACGCCCGTTTTATTTGCCCAGATGGATGAGGATTCACTTACTTTAGTCATTGACCTTATTGTCATCCTGATCGGTGCAGGAGTTGCGATCAATGCAGTTATCCAGCTTCTAATTGAATTTCGAGTGAACGAAATAGATGGGACAAGGTCCTATTTCAACGCCAGGATACTACGGTATTTGTTGTTTCTGTTATTGGGAGGAATTGTGGTCAGTTTAAGGATTTGGTACATTGCACAAAGATGAACACTACCCCTGGTAAAATCAGATGGAAAGTTGGAGCCGCCCTTGTGGTTGCCAATATGATCGGCACCGGGGTGTTTACCAGCCTGGGGTTCCAGTTGCAGGATGTACAGAATACCTGGTCGATCCTCGGATTATGGCTCCTTGGCGGGGTACTCGCGCTGATCGGGGCGTTTTGCTATGCGGAAATGGGCAGTGTGTTCCGGGAATCCGGGGGAGAATACATTTTCCTCTCCCGTGTCTACCATCCGGTACTGGGCTATCTTGCGGGCTGGATCTCCCTTACCGTTGGGTTTGCAGCACCTGTGGCGCTTGCCGCGATGGCCCTGGGGGAGTACATGGGTAATGTACTGGAATTACCCCCAAGCGTGATGGCGGTGGGCATTATTATCCTTATGGGACTGGTCCACTCCTTCAACCTGAAGGTAAGCAGTACCTTCCAGTCCTTTGCCACCTGGTTTAAAGTACTGCTGATCGCCTTTTTGATTGCTGCGGGGTTCTGGCTCACCTCTACAGCTACAGCCTTTGATTTCTCCATGGGCTGGACGGCGGAAGTCCTCACACCCTCTTTCGCTGTTGCCTTTGTCTACGTAACCTACTCCTATACCGGCTGGAATGCTGCTGCCTACATCATAGAGGAAATCGAGCGCCCCCGGGTTAACCTGCCAAAAGCCCTGGTAAGGGGTACACTCCTCGTCACGGTTCTCTATATGTTACTTCACCTCGTATTCCTGAAACACGGACAACTCGAGGCTTTAAAGGGGCAAATAGATGTAGGGCACATTTTTGCCCTGCAATTATTCGGCGAGCAGGGTGCCATTATCATTAATCTGCTAATCGCCTTTTTCCTGATCTCGAGTATCAGTGCCATGACCTGGGTAGGCCCAAGGGTGTCACAGGCCATGGGAAAAGACTATCCCCTGTGGCGGTTCCTGAACCGAAAGAACAAAAGACAAATCCCCGTAACAGCGATCTGGTTCCAGGTGGCTATTGCGACTGCCTATGTCCTCACCGGCACCTTTGAGAGTGTTTTGCTGTACTGTGGCTTTATCCTGCAGATTGCCTCACTGCTTACCGTTTCAGGTGTTTTCGTGCTGAGGAAGAAATACAAAAAGGAGGCCTCTTATCAATCTCCTTTATACCCCATTTTTCCTTTGATCTTCGTGGTCCTCAGCCTTTGGGTGCTATCCTACCTGTTGCTTCAGCAACCTGTTGAAACCCTGATTGGCCTGTTGATCCTCGGCCTGGGCACCGGCACCTATTTTCTGAATCCCAGAAGAAAATAGTAGTCCAAAGAGTACGAAAATACAGGCATGTATTCGGGGCGACTCTGGGCAATTTTTAGTACATTAAAAAACCTTTTTCAACTAACAAAAAACTGATCACCATTACTCCAATGAAAAAACGTTTTGCTACCTGGTCCCGATTCGCCGGCACCAGCATCTTTTTTGTATTTCTTTTCTTTTCCAACACATCTTTTTCCCAGGGTTTTGAAGGCTACTACCGCTTCCCGGACATCCATAAAGACCAAGTCGTTTTTACGGCAGAGGGCGATCTGTGGACCGTTCCCCTTTCCGGGGGCAATGCCCGGCGATTAACGAGTCACGCCGAAGAAGAACTCTATGCCAATTTCTCCCCGGATGGCAAAACCCTTGCCTTTTCGGCCAGCTATGAGGGACCGGTAGAGGTGTATACCATGCCTGTTGATGGTGGCTTGCCCACACGATGGACCTATGAAGGGGACCCATCCTTTGTCAATACCTGGACCCCGGATGGGAAGGTGGTCTACCAGACCAGGGGGTATTCCGGGGTGCCCGACTATCAGTTGGTTCAGATCGACCCCAAATCCAAAAAGAAAATACGCGTGCCACTGAGCCAGGGCAGTGAGGCCAGTTATGATTCCTCCGGTGAAACGGTCTACTTCGTGCGGCCGGCCTATCACCGAAACGTAACCAAGCGCTATAAAGGAGGTACTGCCCGGCAAATATGGAAGTACACAACTGAAGCCGCTGAAGCGGTCCGGCTTACCAGGGGATATGCCGGGGAAAGTCATCATCCCATGTGGTATAACGGCAGGGTGTATTTCATCACCGATAGAGACGGTACCATGAACCTATGGTCTATGGATGAAGCCGGAAATGATTTGCAGCAACATACCGAGCACGCTGACTTTGATGTACGCTATGCCAAGGTTTCCGAAGGGAATATTGTTTACCAGTGGGGGGCCGACCTTTGGGTCTATACTATCGCATCAGACCAGTATAGGAAAATCGATATCCGGCTCACTTCTGATCTGGATCAGCTACGTGAAAAATGGGAGGAGAAGCCTTCCCAATATATCACCAGTGTGCATCCTGATCCTGAGGGCAAGAACATCGTGATCACCGCTAGGGGACGGGTTTTTGTTGCCCCGGTAAAAACTGGTCGATATATTGATTTTACCCGGAAAAGCGGGGTGCGCTACCGGGATGCGGCCTTCTCCCATGATGGAAAACAGCTCTATGTCCTCTCTGATGAAAGCAGCGAATTTGAATTTGTACAACTACCCGCCAATGGTATCGGCAACAGCAAAACGATAACCCGGGATGGCCAGGTACTCCGTTTTGGGGGCACCCCCTCCATAGACGGTAAGCGGCTGGCGTATAAGGACCTTCTCGAGCGCATGTACGTGCTGGACCTGAAAACCGGAGTGAGTACACAAATCTCCACCAATGATTTTTACGTGGGCAATCCCTCCTGGTCGCCTGACCACAAGTGGGTGGCTTTTGAGCAGTCAGCAGACAACCTAATGACCCAGATTGTTCTGTACCAGGTGGAAACCGGCAAACGTATCTTTCTGACCACCGACCGGGCCAACAGTTTCAGCCCGCAGTGGAGCAAGGACGGGAAGTTTATCTATTTCTTGTCAGATCGCAGCTTTACTTCCCTGGTACGCTCCCCCTGGGGATCGCGTCAACCCGAACCCTATTTTGATGCTAAAATGAAGCTTTACCATGTGCCGCTGCAAACAGGGGTTCGTTCACCTTTCCGTCCGGATGATGAACTGTACTCGGCCCCGGAAAAATCAAAGGAAAATGGGGGCGACAAAGAAGCAGTTGTAGTAAAGATCGATGAAAACAGCTTGCAGGAGCGTATCGCTGAAGTACCGATTCCTGCCGGGAACTACAACAATTTATCCCTAAATGACAAGAACCTTTATTTTACAAAGCGTGGTACGGGGCTTAATGCCAAAACGGACCTCGCTGCACTCGAAATATCTAATGAAGAAATTAAGGTTAAAACACTTGTAAAAGTGATCTCAAACTACGAGTTGAGTGGCAATGGGAAAAAGCTCCTGGTCCGCAAAAACGGCAGTCTGTATATGATCGATGCAGGCACCTCGGAAGTAACCAATCTCAGCAAACACAAGATCAAATTGGAGGGCTGGCGGTTCCCCATCATCCCGCAGGAAGAATGGAAACAGATCTTTACCGATGCCTGGCGGATGGAGCGGGACTATTTCTACGACAAAAATATGCACGGGGTAGACTGGGATGCTATGCATGCCAAATACCTGCCCCTAGTGGAAAGGGTGACGACACGGACGGAGCTCTCGGACCTTATTGGCAGGTTTGTGGGTGAACTTGCCGCCCTGCATACCAGCGTACGCGGCGGCGACCTGCGCAATGACAACCGCAATATTGCCGTTGCCAGCCTGGGTGGGGTCTTTAGCAGGGATGAGGCCGGGGGCGGCTTCCGGATTGACCACATCTACAAGGTAGACCCCGATTACCCGGATGAAAAATCCCCCCTGGACGATCCGTATTTGAATATCCGTGAAGGGGATGTCATTACCCGTATCAATGGTATCCCGGCATTATCTGCCCTGGATATTGGGGAACTCATCCGGAACAAGCAGGGGAAACAGGTCCGGCTTAGCCTTAAACGCGGACAAACCACCCGGGATGTAGTGGTGACACCCATAGGAAGCACCTATAACTTGCGATATCGCGACTGGGAGTACGGGAAAAGGAAAGCAGTTGAAGCAGCTACTGATAA
>NZ_CEYNTP010000085.1:0-10137 GCF_982873095.1 Lentiprolixibacter sp.
GGATACGGAAAATACTCAAGGGGCAGGGATACACCATTTCCCACAAAGCCGCAGTTTTATTGGTAGAATACCTGGGAACTGACCTGAGCCGGATCAACAATGAATTGGAAAAACTAAAGCTGGTCCTTCCTCAGAGCAGTCAGATCACGCCGGAAGATATCGAAAAGCACATCGGTATCAGTAAGGATTTCAACAATTTTGAATTAAAAAAAGCAATAGGAGAGCGGGATGTGCAAAAGGCGACAAGGATCATCAACTATTTTATCCGCAACCCTAAGGACAATCCTTTTGTGGTTACCGTTACCCTGCTCCATACTTTTTTCTCCCAACTGTTGCAGTATCATGGCTTAAAGGACCATTCTCCCAAAAATGTAGCCAGCGTGCTGCGTATTAACCCCTATTTTGTTGGGGAATTTCAAACCGCGGCACGTAATTACCCCATGAAAAGAGCGAGCCAGATAATTTCTGAGTTAAGGGAACTTGACCTTAAAGGCAAAGGGGTAGGGGCTAGCAATATGCCCCATGAGGAATTGCTGAAAGAACTGCTTGCCAGGATCTTATAGGGCAGTTTTATCAACACTATATTTCCCGGGGCCTATTAGCGCAATGGCCAGGAATACCGTAAAATAAACAAGGGCCAGTTCTTTTTTGGAAAAAGGATCCGCGCTGTGCTGTATAAATCCGGCAACCCCCATAGTGATTGCAGTGATCGCCGCTGCCCAGCGTGTTTTAAACCCGATAATGATGAAGATGGGACATATAAATTCCCCAATTACGGCAAGGAATAAGGAAGGGGTTTCCCCGATCCCTATAGGGTTGGCAAATGTAAAATCCCCGTTGAGTAATTTCTGCAATTTCGAGAAACCGTGTACCATCATCATGGCAGAGGCAAAAACCCGCAGAACCGCGATGCCTGCATTTATTCGTAGCTTTTTAGACATTCATAACAAGATTGGTGCAGGCTAAAGTTACCTTTTTTTTGCTAAAGTGGTGTAATAGTGTTCCAAAATGCGGTGAATAGCGGCACACAAAATGTCTGCATCCTGCATGCTAAATGAAAGTGGGGGTTTGATTTTCAGCACATGGTCAAAAGGTCCGTCTGTCCCTATAAGGATATGTGTTCTTCGAAGTTCGTTTTTTATCAGCTTGGCTATTTGGGTTCCCGGATACCCTTCTGCTGTCTTTATTTCCACTCCCAGGAACAAGCCACTGCCCCTTACGTCGGCTATTTCCGGGTAGGTGGTCTGCAGTAGGTGTAACCCTGCTTTAAGGTGATTACCAACGAGTCTTGCATGATCCTGCATGCCTTCCTTTTCTATAACCTCCAGTACGGCCTGACCTATGGCGCAGGAAACCGGATTGCCGCCAAATGAACTGAAGAATTCCGGTCCCTGTTCAAAACTCCCTGCAATCTCCTCCGTTGTAACCACGGTACCAATGGGATGCCCGTTTCCAATGGGTTTGCCCAGGATAACGAGGTCAGGTACCACCCCATACCTTTCGAACCCCCAGAAATGCTCTCCAAGACGACCAAAGCCCACCTGGGTTTCATCGCTAATGCATAGGCCGCCCTGTTGTCTGACCTTAGGATAAATATGCCTTAAATACCCTTTTGGCAGGGGCACCTGACCGCCACAACCCACAATGGGTTCTGCAATAAATGCAGCCAATTCCTTCTCAAATGGCGCTAACATTTCCAGGGCTTGTTTGCCGAAGTAGTCACCAGCCGTACCATCGTCGGCTAATTCTGTTCCAAAAACCTTGGGCAGGGGAAGCTCAAGGGTTTGTGTGTCTCTTCCCTCTCCGCCTGTTGCTGCATACTTGTAATGGCTCACCCGGACGCCGGTTTGTGTGTTGCCGTGATAGCCCTCTTCCAGCACGGCCACCTTTTTCCGGCCTGTATGGAATTTTGCCATCCTCAGGACCAGATCTGTTGCGGCACTTCCCGAGTTCACCAGAAACACTTTGTTCAACTTTTTCGGAAACTTTTCAAGAAGTAGCTCTGAATAGGACAGGAGTTCCTCGTACACATACCTGGTATTCGTGTTTAAACGGGCCATTGTCCGTTGACCTGCACGTACTACATGTGGGTGGCAATGTCCTGTGATCATGATGTTATTATAAGCATCCAGGAAAGTGTTTCCTTCCGTATCATACATATACTGGAATGCGGAACGATACATGGGTATGGGTTCCTCGTAACTCAGGCTGAGGGTCTTGCTCAGGACATTATCCCTCCGTTTCAACTGGGCTTCTATTGCGGGTGATTTGGCTGGGGAAAGGCCAGCTGCTTGCCTGAACGTGCGGGCAGCCCTGATCGGATTGATGCTGAGCCATTTGTGGAGCAAGGCCCAGGCCGGCCTTTCACTTATGGTTATATAGTCGGAATCCGGAAGTTGGGTTTTGGTGTATGCGGAATTGCAAACGCTGGTACATAAACGCGCTGCCACGAGATAATACAGCAGGTCCAGTTCCTGTTCCTCCAGAGGCATGAACTTATGATATCCGGATATCACGGGAACGGCTGCCTGCAACGGGTCTTCCTTATCCATCATGACATAGGTAATGGCAACCGCCAGCTCGTTAATGAGCCAGCTGTAGGACATATCGCCGAAGTCAATTATTCCTGAAACTTCTCCCTCTTGCGTAAGAACATTCCAGTCGTTGGCGTCATTATGGATCAGCGATTTACGCAGGTTATAACTTAATGGAAGTACAAGTTCTTCGAATTGCAGAAAGAAATAGTCCAAAAGGCTGCGGGCTTTGGGTTCTGGGATATGACCCAGGAGATCACGGTTTTTCATGAAATGCTGAAGGTCCCATACAATTTCACGGATTCCCATTGGATTTGGGTCCACCTGTGCCATTTCCCGATCCAGCTTTCCCAGGAATTGGCCAAATGAAGTCAGCAATTGCTTTGTATGTGGAACCTCGGAAAGGAAATGCCCCTCCACATACTGATGCAATCGAAGCACCTGATCCCTCTTCTGGACCGTCCCGATTTCATAGGGGAAATTGTATTTCGAAAGATTTTCCAGTTGTTGCAGCACTGTGCTCTCCGTTTGCAATATCCCCTGCTTTAGCCGGGGATCTTTATAGACCTTTAAAACATAGGTCCCGGAAGCACTGCTCACTTTGAAGTTGCTGCTTCCATATCCCTCCAGAGCAACAATCTCCGTGGCTTCCAGATGAAAATGGGATTTAAGAAGGGCTGGTATATCCATCAGATCTGAATGACCTTGTAAACTTAGTACATTTCATCAGCTTGGCCTATTCCCCAAAAAACACACCCATTTCACCTGTTTTGCAGGACGGGAGTAATTTATAAGGAGGACTTTAGTTTCCTCGATATCAGGTAATCAATTCCAAACCTACCTGAGCCCAGATACAGATGGTATAAACTTACCCAAAGGAATCCCATGGCCGGCAGCATTCCCCATGTACCTTCTCCCCATTTCTGCATTAGGATAGCAACTAACATGGTGCACATGATCAGGAAGGCCACAAATCTTGTTTTGAAACCTATGGCCAAAAGAAGCCCCCCAACTGCCTCACTGAATCCTGCCATCCATGCAAAGAAGACAGGTGCCGCAGCAAAGATACCGCCATAGCTGGCGACATCTTCAGGAAACCAGGCCGCTATTTCAAACAAGCCCAGGTTTTGTTCTGCATCCGTCCAGGGCATGCCAAATTTTGAAGCCCCAAAATCCAGCGCCAGCAACATCCCGCATATAAAACGAATGACTGCAAATACCAGATCGGCCCCCCAGTCTTTTTGAATGACTGGCGTAATAAGGGAAGCGAAGATTTTTTTCATCTTAAAAATTTAATTCCAGCTGTTCTTCACCTTTCTTTGGTAATGGCCTGCGATTACGAAAAACCCGGAATACAAATACAAAAAAAGGCGATGTATTTTAAATAATACCGCTGAGGCAATGAACATTGCTGTGAGTTACTTTCCTAAAGATAAAAAATATCGATTTGAGAATTACCGCAATTTGGGATAGTCGGCGGGATTGCACTCGTGCATGATGGCGTATACCTTTTCAAATATGTCCTCTGCATTAGGCTTGGAGAAGTAATCCCCGTCACTGGCATAGGCCGGTCTGTGGGCATGTGCGGTAAGGGTTTGGGGCGCACTGTCCAGGTAGCGGTAAGCGCCTTGTTTTTCAACAATTTCCTGCATAAGATAGGCCGAACAGCCACCGGGAACATCTTCATCAATGATCAGCAGGCGGTTGGTCTTTTTTACACTTTCCAGTACATCCTTCTTGATATCAAAGGGCAACAGGCTTTGTGCATCAATGACTTCGGCATCAATACCTACTTCCTTCAATTCCTGCGCTACTTCCATCACGATTCTCAGCGTAGAACCGTAGGATACCAGTGTGATGTCTGTTCCTGACTTCACCGTTTCCACCACCCCAATAGGGGTACTCAATTCACCCAGGTTAGCGGGCAGGGGTTCCTTAAGGCGATATCCGTTAAGACTTTCAATAACCAACGCTGGCTCGTCACTCTTCAATAGGGTATTGTAAAAACCTGCTGCCTTGGTCATGTTGCGAGGAGCCAGGACGTACAAGCCCCTTAACAAATGTATCAGTCCTCCCAACTGGGATCCGGAATGCCAGATGCCTTCGAGGCGATGTCCCCGTGTCCTTACAATTAGAGGGGCCTTTTGTTTTCCAACGGTGCGGTACAACAAGGTGGCCAGATCGTCGCTAAGGGTTTGCAGGCCGTACATCAGGTAATCCAGATACTGGATCTCAGCAATGGGACGCAAGCCCCTCAGGGCCAGTCCAATTCCCTGTCCGATAATGGTGGCTTCCCGTATTCCGGTATCAGAAATTCGGAGTTCGCCGTATTTTTTTTGTAGGCCTTCCAATCCCTGGTTCACATCTCCGATAGCACCGGAATCTTCTCCGAAGATCATCGTTTCCGGATATTTGCCAAAAATTTGATCGAAATTATCCCGAAGGACGATACGTCCGTCTACCATCTCAGGGTTTTTGGAGTATACCGGTTTTATTTCCGGCAGGTTGGTGGCTTTACCCGGTAGTTCGCTGTATAGGTGAGAACTGAATTTGGGGGCACATTCCTTCAGGAAAGCATCCGTCCAGTTGATCAGTGCCTGACGCTCGGTGGTTTCTTCACCTAAAACGTAACGCAGGGCTTTTCTTGCCTTGGAGATAACGTCTTTTTTCAAAGGCTCCTCTACCGCGATCAAGTCATTTTTGACCTTGGTAATAAAAGACTTATTCGGGCTGGAAGCCGCCAATTGGTCCAACAAGTGGATGAGGGTTTTCTTAGCTTCCCTATGCGGTGCAAGGAACTCTTCCCAGGCCTCTTTTTTAGCTACACGGACCTCTCGTTTTATCTTTTTCTCGAGCTCGGTAAGGGATTCTTCATCCGAAATTTTATTGGCCAGTATCCATTCCCGGAACCTGCGGTTACAATCGTGTTCCTTTTCCCATTCCAGCCGCGCTTCGCTCTTGTAGCGTTCATGGGACCCAGAGGTAGAGTGCCCCTGGGGCTGGGTTAGTTCCACTACGTGAATGATGATGGGTACATGCTCTTCACGGGCCATATCTGAGGCATTCTCATATACATGCATCAGGGAAGTATAGTCCCATCCTTTTACCTTGAAGATCTCGTATCCCGGGGCATCTTCATCCCGCTTAAATCCCTCTAGAATTTTAGAGATATCTTCCTTTGTGGTCTGATACTTGGCAGGTACGGAAATTCCGTATTCGTCATCCCAGATACTGACAATCATCGGAACCTGCAGAACTCCTGCAGCATTGATAGTTTCAAAGAAATGACCTTCGCTGGTGCTGGCATTTCCTATGGTGCCCCAGGCAACTTCATTTCCTTCGTTACTGAATTTGTCTGATTTGATCCCGTCTACATGGCGATAGATTTTCGAAGCCTGGGCAAGGCCCAATAATCTCGGCATCTGGCCGGCGGTAGGGGAGATGTCAGGGCTACTGTTTTTTTGCTTGGTCAGGTCTTTCCAACTCCCATCTTCATTTAAGCTGTAGGTGCCGAAGTGACCGCCCATTTGCCTTCCGGCGCTCATGGGTTCTTTTTCGAGGTTTGTTGTGGCGTATAAACCGTGGAAAAAAGCTTTGGCAGTGAGTTCACCAATAGACATCATAAAGGTCTGGTCACGATAATAACCACTTCTGAAATCACCCGCTTTGAAAGCTCTCGCCATAGCCAATTGGGGCAATTCCTTGCCGTCACCAAAAATGCCAAATTTTGCCTTGCCGGTAAGCACTTCCCTGCGCCCGAGCAAACTGCATTCCCGACTGGTAACAGCTATTTGATAATCATAGAGGATTTGTGCCCTGAAGTCGTCAAAAGAAATATCATCACTGGTTTGGAATTTTACACTCATCAGGCACGTTGAATTTACTGCAAAATTACCAAAATTTGGTGAGTTCTGCAATCCTTAAATTGTGAATTTTATTAAAGAATCACTAAAATATGTGATAATATTTATGCTGTAATTCAAAGTTTCTTAAAATAATCAGCTCAAATTGAGAATAATGCAATCAAAACCACTTACGGGTAAATAGACCGATAAGCGTTTTCGGGCTTAAGGTGACTACAAAACGTATACGCGTTTCGTAGTCAGGTTGCGCGATTTCCCAGCCGTTGTTGGAATGCAGGGGGAAGTAGAGTTCAAAATAATCGGTTACCAGGTTCAGACGGATTCCAGAGTCGTATACAAAGCGGCTATCGGTATTCTTGTTCTTTATAACCCCTACATCCCCGTAGAGTTCTATCCATTTCCATAGATTGAAACTGGCATTGGTGGTTACTATCCAGTCATTGGCGAAGGGATTTTCCAACTGGGATTTAAAGCCCCCTTCTGCTATAATGATTTGCTGACTGGTAATACCGGAATCTTCTGACCTCCCGAGGTAATTATAGTCGAAGAGGTAATCCGTTGGCCGGTCTAGTGCAAAACTGAAAAAATCAGAATTGGTCTCGTTTCTTATGAATTTACCAGCAAAAAAGCGGAGGTTCAACTGCATATTGTTCTGGAACAGCTGGCGGTATTCCAGATTCAGGGCCAATTTGGTAAAGTCCGCGGAATATTGCGCATCGGCAAACCAGGAGAAGTAGTTGATAATCCCATTGTTAATGCTGTTGTACCGCAAGTTGACAACGCTGTAATCAGGATCGGTTTCCAGTTCCAATCTGGGGTCGATGGTACGAAAAACATTTACATATCTAAGGATCAGGGAATTCCGTTTGTTTGATATCAGATCTGCCGGGCGCCAACCAAAACCGATGGAAGGGGTAAGGGTACTGTAGCGGGAATTGGTCTGAAAGTGGTAAGAAGACCCTCGCAGGGCGTAGTTCACCACGTAAAGTCCACTCTTTCTTAAGTACTGCCGGTAGTTAAGCTTGCCATAACCTACTAAATTCCGTTCATTGAGGCCATAACTTGGAGAGAAATCATATATAAAAGGCCGCTCATCCAGGGTTTTATTAGTGAAGCGCATCCCGGGGGTAAGGCCGTCGTATATGTTGAAGTTGGCCACAGGCATGTAGAAAATCTGTTTGTAATAGGGGTCTTCTGAATCTTTAAGAAACTGAAACTTGAGCTTTTTATTACTAGAAAACCAGCCCCTGAGTGTTTTCCAGTTGTCACGTTGGTTGAATTCCGGGATTTTCTGGTCGTAATTCAGTACCAGCCGTTTTTCCCGATTTCTGGGAATAGCGAATTCCTTTTCTTCTTCCACCCCGGTAAACCAGTACTTGGACACAACAGTATCATTCCGGAGGCCAAATAGTGAAATAGGGACTTTGGTGCCGGTTTTATTCTTTAGGGTCACATACAGGGAATCCTCGGTTTTAATAACGTTGGATATTTTGAAATCAATACGTTTATCAGAGTTTACATAAGAATCATAAAACCAGCTTACCTCCTCATCCGTGTTTTCTTCCAGGGTCCTGACAAAATCCAATGGGCTAACCTGCTTCAATTTGTATTGATCGTAAAACTCCCGCACACTCTGGTTTACCACTTCCTTTCCCAGATAGTTGGCCAAGTAGGAGAGGCCTAGGCCTGCTTTATATTTGCTGGCAATCTTTTGATTGAACTTGATCAGGGAATCGTTTGAAGTGGTGAGCGACTGGTCGAGGTTTTTTCTTGCAGTCAGCATATTGAAGAAGGCGTATTGGTCGTTGAAATCCATTCGCGCCAGGTGATAGCTACGTAAACCCCATATGTTCGAGATTTTTCCCAAAAGTTTCTGATCCGGGTAAAAGGTGTCCACATAGGTAATCATCAAATAGTTTACCAGGGCATCTGTAAGCCACTGTTCCTTTCTGGGGTTGATGAATATGGATTCCTTCATATAGCTTATCAGGGCGGTTTTCAGGAATTTCAATTCGAACTGAAATTGTTCTTCATATGGCCTGATAAAAGAAGGCAGTTGGTTGATACCATAAAGGGGGTTTTTGTTAAAATCAATTTCACTAACCAATAACTGTTCATAGGGGAACGGTCCCAGGTTTTCAGAGATGAAACGGGTTACGCGATTAATGGATACCCCCTGGGAAATGACGTCATACCTTTTGGATTCGATGTCGGAAACAACAACGAGATCCGGTGTCACATGCTTGGTAAACTCCTTTTGCGCATTTAGGATGATGTCACAGGATTTACGGTTAAC
Organism: Lentiprolixibacter sp.; assembly: GCF_982873095.1. Classification (NCBI taxonomy): domain Bacteria; kingdom Pseudomonadati; phylum Bacteroidota; class Flavobacteriia; order Flavobacteriales; family Flavobacteriaceae; genus Lentiprolixibacter; species Lentiprolixibacter sp. The sequence continues at coordinate 8,694 of NZ_CEYNTP010000085.1, forward strand.
ACCACTCAGGGTTGCATAATTTTTATCGGGGAAAGTGGTAATATTTACCTCGTTGAAATTCGTACCCAGGTCCAACCCCTGCGGATAAGTAAAGAAGATATTCGTGTTGGTATTACCTGTGTATAAATCTTCAAGGTTCTTGTTGGAGTACAATTGCCAGCCCTTGTCGTACATGGCAGGTGTCAGGTACCAGTCTTTGAGGTAATACCCTCCATCAGAACCATAGCCATAAGGGGTATACCGATTAGGGGGTAGCTTTACCGTATAGGTTAGAATTATTTTTTGGGACGACCCGGGGGGGATTGCTTTTTGCAAATAAATTTTAATGATATCGATCTGATCCTTTACCCGTCTCCACACCAAAGTTCGGTAGTCCTCATCTACCATGCTAAAAACCTCAGTTGCCCCGCGATCCCGGTCCTTTGCCAGGTGCAGGCTCTTTTTAAAGTCTTCTGCAAATCGCCTGGCCAGGGCAGTGGTTTTGTCAGAATAGGCATGGGCCCAATCGTTGAAATATAAGACCTTTAAACTGTCCTGAGAGTCATTTTGATAGGTAAATTCCTGTTGGATATTGATGCTCTGGCTCTCTTTTTCCAGGGTGGCTTTTAGAGTGTTTACGTGCTGCGCCTGTGCCTTGAATATAATACAACCGCATGCCCAAATCATGAGCGTAGTTATTATGTGTAAACGTCCTCCTGGCGGCATGTGCGGTACTAAAAATTGGGGCTGAGCGTGTGTCCTTTATAAAATGCATCAATCAGTTCAACAACTTCCTCTGCCGTGTCTGCAATACGAATAAGATCCAGGTCGGTTACACTGATATTTCCTGCATCCAGCATGGTTTCCTTAATCCAGCTTATCAGTCCCTTCCAGAAATGGGAGCCTACCAGAATGATGGGAAAGCGCCCAATTTTGTTGGTTTGGATTAGGGTGATGGCTTCAAACAGTTCGTCAAGGGTGCCAAAACCACCGGGAAGGACAACAAAACCCTGTGAGTACTTAACAAACATCACCTTTCTCACAAAAAAGTAATCAAAATCCAGGCTTTTATCATCGTCAATATAAGGGTTATCGTGCTGTTCAAAAGGAAGATCGATATTCAGCCCTACGGAAGTACCCCCGGCCAGATGCGCTCCCCGATTTCCGGCTTCCATGATGCCAGGACCGCCTCCGGTGATAATGCCATACCCGGCTTCAGCTATTTTCCGGGCGATATCCACGGTGAGCTCGTAATATTTATTTTCCTGACGGGTACGGGCAGAGCCAAAAATTGTAACACAGGGACCAATGGCACTCATCTTTTCAAAACCATTGACAAATTCGCCCATGATCTTGAATATTGCCCAGGAATCATTGGTTTTTATTTCGTTCCAGCCTTTGTGGTGTTTTTCTTTTCTCATGTTGTTGATTTAACCCCCAAGAGGATAAACGTTAGTTGATATAA
>NZ_CEYNTP010000086.1:0-10078 GCF_982873095.1 Lentiprolixibacter sp.
ACCGCGGGAGCAAGACTTTTGGGGAAAGCCACAACCTGCTGAAACTGATCAGGACGACCTTTACTCCGGATGAATTTGAAAAGCTAAGATCTGGCGACAAAGAAATCGTCGTTACTGTATCTAACCTTTCCCTCAACACCGTGGAATATAAATCCATTCGAGATTTCTCCTATGACGACTTTTGTGAATGGATCTGGATCTCCTGCAATTATACCCCTTTCATGAGTTTGGTAAGAAAAGAGGGATGCGAATACGCCGATGGGGGGTTGGGCAGTATGGTGCCCATCGAGGAGGCCATCAAACGGGGCGCAACGGTGGTGGACGCCATCATTTTGCACACGGAGATCACCCATGTCAACCGGCTGCCATCGAAGAATGCATTTGCATTGCTGACCAGCATGTTTGGATTTATGCTGGACAGGATTGAAAGGCAAAATATCCGCATTGGTAAATTTGTGGCGAATAACCGGGATGCGATTATCAACTTCTACTATACCCCTTCCGTGTTAACCACCAATTCCCTGATTTTCGACAAGGAAAAGATGACCCAATGGTGGGCAAGGGGCTATGAATTCGCCCGAAAAAAGAATCAGGAACTCAGTGAAATTGAGCCTGAGATACAGGAGTGATTTCTAAATTGACTTCCAGAGGGCGCCGATTTCCTTTTTGATAAAGGCCAGGGCGGTCGCAGAGGGCGACTGTTTATCCATGGTGGTATTTAATATGTCTTCCCGAAGTTTATCTGCAGAATCTGATTCACTCATGCCAGCCTTGCGGATAGTTTGTATGGTCGCATTTTTAGCCGCCTTGATAATGTTCCAGCACTCATCGCTCATATAGATCTGCTGGGACAAGTTGTGTTCAAATTCGTTTTCAATGGTCTTCACCAAAAGGTTCTCATATTCATTTTTATCGGCAGACCTCGGTGCTACGCGAACTACCAAACTCGGGATCGCTATCCTTTCCAGGAACAGCGCCATCCGCTCGTAAGCCTGCAGCCTGATAGGCATGGCGTTTTTCTGAGAATCCCTGTGCAATAAAAACCTTCTTCTGCCTTCTTCATTATTGGTGTGCATCCTGAAAAAGTAAAAAGCAACAGCACCAGTTACCACGGCAGGTAACAGGTAAGCAAAAAGTTGTAAGACTCCGTCGGCGGTCATAGTATTTTGGCATTGGTTAACGCACTTAGAACGCTATGCCCATAAAAAAAGTATGCAGGATTTAAATTAGCTGCGATGTTTTAAGAACGGGTATTAATTTTTCATGTTCTTTCTCACCATCATATAAAACTCGGGATATCTGGGGTGTACCCGAATTTCGAAAGCATTGATGAGCCCGTCCCGGCGTTTTGTATTAACGGTCAAGGGTTTTACCCCGGTTTCCTGGCTTATAATGGTGAGTATTGCCCAAATCTGAGCTTGCCGTTGGGGAGGGTCGATAATGCCATTTTCCTGGCTGATCAGGTCGAACTCCCAATTGGCATGACGCTTCATGATTTGCCCAACCTTTGTTAGATAATCGCTTGCCTTAGCAGTCAGGGTAGTGTCACTCTCATTTTCATCTACCAGGAACTCCTGGCTCAGCGACAAGGCAACAGCTCCCTGGGCCACTTTGATCTGAGCACTTTCTCCAAGCGACTGTTTAAATTCGGTTATGAGCAGCAGGGCGATGGAATCGTTCTTGCTCAGCTCGTCATTAATGAATTTTAATTGTGCCTCTTTTTCCCTTAAGCTTTCCAGCGTCTTACTTATATTGTCTGACCTTCGGCTAGACGCTTCGGTAAATATTTTAAGGTTCTTGAGCAGGGTGGCATTGGCATCCTGTAACTCATTAACCTGATTCTCGAAAGATTCCGCCCTGGCAGAACTTATCCTTTCCTGCTTTTGCGCACTTATAATAAGGCTGTCCTTTTCGGCAATGCGGGACTGCAACTGTGCGATTTCTGCCTGTAACTCCTTTTTGCTCTGGGCGTTAACAGATAAAAGGCCGAAACCAATTAAAAGCAGGGGTAGTCCAAGTTTTCTCATAGGTCTTTCGTTCTAATCAATGCGCCAAAAATAAACATATCCACTTAAACCGCCTCACGGTGGTTTGAACCTGGAGTGCTTTACTAAAACCCATTCTCCTTAGCCCTTGTTCAGGTAATCCAGGCTCATTTCGGTTAGCGCCTTTACGCCCAGGATCAGGCCGCTGTCGTCAATAAGGAAATCCGGGGTATGATGTGGGTAGGGTTCAGTATTCCCGGGTGTCATTCCCCCCAGGAAGAAATAAAATCCGGGTACTTCCCGTTGGAAATAGGAAAAATCCTCTGCCCCGGTCACGGCCTTCTGGCTTTGAATATTGGATTCCCCCGCCACCCGTTGCAGGGTGGGAAGCATTTGAGCTACCAGATCCGGGTCGTTGAAGGTGATGTCTGTGGCGTCTTTTATGGTAATGCTGGCTTCCCCGCCATACGCCTTCGCTATAGCAGGTACCATTTCCATCATCCTGCGGTTGATGTGGTCTTTCATATCGTAATCCAGGGTTCTTATCGTCCCGATCATTTCTGCACTTTCGGGGATGATATTAAACCGTACCCCACTTTTGATTTTCCCAACAGTGATCACGGCGGCTTCTCTGGTGAGATTGGCCTCCCGGCTGATGATGGTCTGCAGCCCGTCTATTATTTTAGCGCTGATCAGTATGGGGTCCACACCCGACCAGGGTTGGGAGCCGTGGGATTGTTTGCCTTTCACCTTGATCGTGAAACTCTGAGCCGCTGCCATAGTACCTCCTGATTTGTAACGGATGACGCCAACAGGGGTTTGGGAATTGATATGTAGCCCGAAGATGGCAGAGACATCAGGATTCTTAAGCACCCCTTCTTTTACCATCAGCAAGGCACCGCCTTCTTCCCCGGGGGGTGGTCCTTCTTCAGCGGGTTGGAAAATGAATTTTACCGTACCACGGACCTTATCTTTGTTTTTGGCTAACACCTCTGCCACCCCCATAAGTATTGCCGTATGGGTATCGTGCCCGCAGGCGTGCATAACGCCCACCTTTTCCCCCATGAATTCAGAAGTAACTGTTGACTTGAAGGGCAGGTCATTGCGTTCCGTTACAGGAAGGGCATCTATATCTGCGCGCAAGCCTACCACCTTGCCAGGGAGGTCGCCTTTGAGTACGCCCACCACCCCGGTATAGGCCACACCCGTTTGCACTTCTATCCCTAGTGATCGGAGGTGTTTGGCTATTTTTTCTGCCGTTTTGAATTCCCGGTTGCCCAATTCAGGATTTTGGTGGATGTCCCGCCTCCAATTGATTACCTTTCCTTCAATGGCCTCATAGTCGCTGCTTAAATCATAGTCTTGAGCGTAAAAGGCCATAAAGCTCAGTAAAAGGACAGCTGTAAAATTCTTCTTCATATGTTTTTTATTAAAATTTAATCAATCGATACCCCTCATCCTGAAGGGAGATCAGGGCCGTCATGGCAGAAAGTGCCAGCTGCACCCCGGATAGCGTTTCTTCTCTTGGGATATCCCTCGCTATGGAGGATTGTCCGCAAAATATCACGGTAACCCCATTATCCATAAGTTCTTGCAGCATAGTACTATTGGGATTGGCAACACCGAAACGTCTTTCGTAATGTTCATTTTTCAACAGGTCTTTGGAAGCCTTGTTGTGCACCACCATCACCGCCCTGATCTGCTCCGGAGGAACTCCGTGCTGCGCATGCATATTCAGGTATCTGGCTACGGTTTCGATACTGGAATTGAGCTGGTTCGGAGATTCCGGGCTGTTCATTATGTCGAAGACAGCTTTGTACTCCTTATTGATATCGGTGGGATAATCCGGTTTATCCACCGTCCAAACAGCACCAGCACTTTGGATGACAGGCCCCATTTTCTTTTCCTGTCCCTCAAGCCCCTGGGCTAATCCGCAAACGATAATTGCAATAAGTAATTTTTTGAACTCGGTCATGGAATGGTTTCCTGGCCCTAAATATATTTAAATTGTAAGAATGAGAAAGGGTGTTCATAATATTTCTGAAGGCCCTTTTTCCGGACGTGAAATATGGCTAAATTCACACTTTGAAAATGTCAGGTGATTTGAATTCATATTTGGAGGAGTTAAATGAGGCCCAAAGGGCTCCTGTACTGCATAAGGAAGGTCCCTTGATGGTCATTGCAGGAGCAGGTTCCGGGAAAACGCGTGTACTGACCTATCGCATCGCACACCTGATGAAGCAGGGTGTGGACCCTTTTAACATCCTTGCACTGACCTTTACTAATAAAGCCGCCCGGGAGATGAAAAGCAGGATTGAGCAGCTGGTGGGCGGATCAGAGGCCAAGAATCTTTGGATGGGCACCTTTCATTCAGTTTTTGCCCGACTCCTGCGATATGATGGACAAAAGCTGGGTTATCCGAGTAACTTTTCCATTTACGATACCCAGGATTCCCAACGCCTTATTGCATCCATCATTAAAGAGATGGGACTGGACAAGGATGTGTACAAGTACAAGCAAATCCAGAACCGTATCTCTGCCTATAAAAACAGTCTGATCACTGTAAAAGCGTATTTCCAGAATCCGGAACTGATGGAAGCAGACGCCATGGCCAGGCGTCCCCGACTGGGTGAAATTTATCAGAACTATGTGGATCGGTGTTTTAAGGCCGGTGCAATGGACTTTGACGATCTCCTCTTGCGAACCAATGAATTACTGAGCCGATTTCCGGAGGTATTGATGAAATACCAGGAGCGCTTCAGGTACATATTGGTAGATGAGTACCAGGACACCAATCATTCCCAGTACCTGATCGTTAAGGCCCTGGCGGACCGCTACCAGAATATCTGTGTGGTAGGAGATGATGCCCAGAGTATCTATTCTTTCCGGGGTGCCAATATATCCAACATCCTCAATTTTCAGCGGGACTACGATGATGCAGCGGTATATCGGCTCGAACAGAATTACCGGTCAACCAAGAATATTGTCAACGCCGCCAATTCTATCATTGCAAATAATAAAGACCAGCTCAAGAAGAAGGTCTGGACGGCCAATGAGCAGGGTACAAAGATAAAACTGCACCGCAGTCCCACTGACGCAGACGAAGGGCGTTATGTTGCAGGTTCCATTTTCGAGAACAAAATGCAGCATCAGTTGCCAAATTCGGACTTTGCCGTTTTATACAGGACCAATTCCCAATCCCGGGCCATTGAAGATGCCCTGAGGAAAAGGGATATTCCCTACCGGATCTACGGTGGCCTTTCCTTCTACCAGCGCAAGGAGATCAAGGACCTGCTGTCCTATCTGCGGCTTGTGATCAACCCCAAAGACGAGGAAGCCCTGAAACGGGTGATCAACTTTCCTGCACGTGGTATTGGACAGACCACTGTGGACAAACTCACAGTTGCTGCCAACCAGTATAAGCGATCGGTTTTTGAAATCATGGATAACCTGGATAAGGTGCAGTTAAAAATAAACTCGGGTACCCGTGGTAAACTGGAGGATTTTGTAAACATGATCAAAAGCTTCCAGATCCTTAATGAGGAAGCTGATGCGTTTACACTCGCCGAACATGTGGCCAAGAAATCAGGGATTTTACTGGAATTTAAGAAAGACGGCACCCCCGAGGGGATTGCACGAATGGAAAACATAGAGGAACTGCTGAACGGGATCCAGGACTTTGTAGAAGGGCAAAAAGAACTTGCGGATGCCAAAGGCGACCTGACGGAATTCCTTGAAGATGTGGCACTCGCCACCGACCTCGACAACGAAAAAGGCGACCCCAACCGCGTGGCATTAATGACCATCCACCTGGCCAAAGGTCTTGAGTTTCCTTATGTCTATATCGTAGGGCTGGAAGAAGACCTGTTCCCCTCAGCCATGAGTATGAATACAAGGAGCGAACTGGAAGAGGAACGGCGATTATTCTACGTGGCATTAACCAGGGCCGAAAAACAGGCGTACCTCACCTATACCCAGAACCGCTATCGCTGGGGAAAACTGATAGACGCAGAACCCAGCAGGTTTATAGAGGAAATAGACGAGCAGTACGTGGATGACCTGACCCCGGCAGACACCTATCGTTTTAAACCGCTGATCAATACTGACATCTTTGGGGAAGTCAGAAAACCTTCCCAGAAGAAAGAAACCCCCGGCAAAGAAAAACTGGAAAACCTGGGCAAGGCACGAGCCTCGCAACTGAGAAAACTTCGAAAACTAAAACCCAACCTCGGCACCCCATTGGGGAACAATACGGAAATCAACCTGAATTTAAGCGAAGGATCGCGTGTGAACCATTCCCGTTTTGGCAAAGGCACAGTTATTAAGATCGAAGGCAAAGGGGAGGATAAGAAAGCCGAAGTACGGTTTGAAAGGGGAGAGATCAAAAAACTGCTGCTGCGCTTTGCCAAATTGGAAATCCTGGAACAATAAAGGCAGTTCTCTCCAACCTAATTGCATTCATATTACTCCACAGACATTAGGAAAGAAAGTCGTAAATTAGTTAGTACAGCAGGCAGCTAAGTAATATCCTTACCTGGAATAAGATGGCAGCAGAATATATTCGGATCTACGAAGAGAACCCTAATCCCCGGGCCATAGCCAAAGTGGTTGAAGTGCTCAGAAGGGGCGGGATAGTGATTTACCCGACAGATACCGTGTACGGTATGGGCTGCGACATCACCAATTCCAAAGCCATGGAGCGCCTGGCCAGGATAAAAGGTGTAAAACTAGGTAAGGTGAACTGGTCATTTGTATGCGCTGACCTCAGCAACTTGTCTGACTATGTAAAACAAATAGATTCCACTACTTTCAAATTGCTGAAAAGGGCCTTACCGGGGCCGTACACCTTCGTGCTCCCGGGTAACCGCAACCTGCCCAAGGATTTTAAAAAGAAGAAGACCGTTGGCATCCGTGTCCCTGAACACAACATCGCCCTCGAACTGGTAAAGGAACTGGGCAACCCCATTGTATCCACTTCCATTAAGGATGAAGATGACCTTATTGAGTATACCACGGACCCCGAACTGATTTATGAAAAATGGAAACATTTGGTGGATATGGTAGTCGACGGCGGCTATGGGGGTAATGTACCCTCTACTATAATCGACCTCTCTCAGGAAGAGGTCGAGATCCTCAGAATGGGCAAGGGATCTTTGGATATCCTATAAAAAAACCGCAGCGGTAAGCTGCGGTTTTATTTCTTTACGCTCTATTTCTTAATCGTTGATGGCAGGATCTTTCATGCCTTCCTCAATCATGGAGTAGAACTGGTCTAGCTTAGGCAACACAACAATTCGTGTCCTCCTGTTCTTTGCCCGGTTGGCAGCAGAGCTGTTATCCGTTAACGGGATGTAATAACTTCTACCGGCAGCCGTCATACGGGCAGGATCAACACCAAAATCATTTTGCAGAATACGCACTACAGAAGTCGCCCTTTTTGCACTAAGGTCCCAGTTATCCAAAAGAACCCCGCTTCTGTAAGGTACATTATCTGTATGTCCTTCTACCATAAATTCGAAATCAGGCTTGTTGTTGACCACCTGTGCTACTTTGCCCAGTACTTGTTTGGCAGCATTGGTAACAGTATAGCTACCGCTTCTAAACAAGAGCTTGTCTGAGATGGAAACAAAAACAACACCTTTTTCAACACTAATTTCAATGTCCTCATCATCCAGGTTGCCCAATACGCCTTTCAGGCTTTGTACCAGGGCAAGGTTGACAGAGTCACGACGTGTAATTGCATCTTGCAGTTTGCGAATGGTAAGGTCTTTTTCTTTAAGGCTTTCCAAAGATTTTTCGAGGTTTTCAGCACCTTTGGTTGTGAGGGTAGTGAGGTTACCCATGTTGTTGATCAGTTCCTGGTTGTTAGCCTTCAGGAAGGCATTCTGATCTTCCAGCGTTTTCATTTTTGCAGTTGCTGTAGCTTTCTCTTCGAGGCAGCTATTTAATTTTACTGTAGCTGAATTCAGGAGGTCCTGGGTTTCTTTTTGCTTTGCTTCTAACTCTGCATATTTTTTCTGAGAAACGCAGGAAGAAAGCAATACCATTATCCCAAGGCTGCTCAAAACTAAAATTCTTTTCATAATGTTATGTCTTAGATTTTATTAGTGATAAAATGAAATCTCAATGATCCTTATTAACAAAATTATGGAATCGCTAATCGACGATTATCCAAAATTAGTTAATGTTTTACTAAATCATCATATTTCCTAATATGATTTACGAAATAAGACCACACTATGGATTTTGTTTCATAGTACTTTTCCACAAAATCCGATTTTTCACGCTTGCGATACATTTTGCGAAACTGCCTGTAAAAGCTTAAATGTGCCCTTAATATGGCCCAGCAATGTCCCCATTTCCACTGAAAGATAAAGCGCAAGGCGGCTACGCCGTCAAGAACCAGTCGGAAAAGAATGATGACAAAGGCTACTTTCCTGGGTAAGTTTTTTGTTATGGAAAAGAGGGAATTCCTGAAGTTCAGGTAGGTTTTTTTGGGATTCATATTACTCAATGTAGAGCCTCCCAGGTGATAGACCTGTGCATCTGGCACGTATAATACTTTGTAACCTTTGTTGTGGGCCCGCCAGCAAAGGTCCACTTCTTCCTGGTGGGCAAAATAGTCTTCGTCAAAACCTCCCAGTTCTTTAAAAACCTCACTGCGTATGAACATACAGGCACCTGTAGCCCAGAAAATCTCCGAGGTGGTATTATATTGCCCCTCGTCCTTTTCCAGGGTTTGAAAAATGCGACCCCTGCAAAAAGGATACCCTAATCTATCCAGAAAACCACCTGCTGCCCCCGCGTATTCAAACTTACCCTTCCTTAACAGGTCCTTAATTTTTGGCTGTATAATGGCAACCTCCGGCTTGTCTGCAAACACCTGAAGTATAGAGCCCATCCAGTCCGGCCCCACTTCCACATCTGAATTCAGCAGGCAAAAGAGGTCTGCATCAACTGCCTTCAGGGCCTCGTTATATCCCCTGGCAAAGCCCCAGTTCTCAGGATTTTGAATGAGGCCTACCTCCGGATGATGCTTTTTGAGATAGGCTACGGATCCGTCTGTAGAGTTGTTATCGGCCACGTAGACGTCGGCTCCTGGGGAATGCTTTATTACCCCGGGGAGATAACGTTCGAGCAGAGATTGCCCGTTCCAGTTGAGTATAACGATGGCCAGCTTCAAAACGCTTGCAAATTAACGGCTAAAATCAGGAATTTGAGGTAAAAACCGATATTTTTCTTGTTGATGGTCCATTTGGCAACAGTAGATTTCCAGGCCGTTGGTCACCACCAGATAAGTGGCTTTCAAAGCCATATTGTAACGTGCTATCTGGTCAAAGGTTTCCTGGGTGATGGGTACATTGGGTGCTTTGCATTCCGCAAGGAGTTGGATGGCACCTTCCGAATTAAACACCACGAGGTCGTACCGCTTTGCAATTCCATGTAACCGAATTAACTTCTCTACATTGACCAGGCTTTTGGGATATCCCTTGTCTTTGAGCAGGTAGTGGACCAGGTGTTGCCTCACCCATTCTTCGGGCTGTGCCACCACGAATTTTTTACGGATCACATCAAAGATGTACTGCGTATTTTCCCTACTTTTAAATCGGAATTCATAAGGTGGAAAGCACAGCGGTTGCATACCTGCAAAAGTGAGGAAATTTTTCGGATGGACGAAGTCAAACGGATCGTTGAAGAGATTAGAAGAGGGAATGCCAGGCCTTTATATTTCCTGATGGGGGAGGAGCCCTACTACATTGACCGGATTGCCAGCTTTATCGCTGATCATGTACTTACCGAGGAAGAACGCGGTTTTAATCAGATCACCTTATACGGGAAGGAGGCAACTATAGAAGATATCGTAGCCCAGGCGAAACGCTACCCCATGATGGCGGAAAAGCAAGTGGTTATTGTGAAAGAGGCACAGCACCTCTCCAGGACCATCGAGCAACTTACTTCTTATGCTGAACACCCACAGCCGTCAACAGTTCTGGTGATCTGCTATAAGTACAAGAAGCTGGATAAAAGAAAGAAACTCCATAAAGCCCTGTCCTCTTCAAATGCAGTACTGTTTGAAAGCAAAAAACTGTACG
>NZ_CEYNTP010000087.1:0-1902 GCF_982873095.1 Lentiprolixibacter sp.
GGGGACATCCCTGAGCAAGACCATTGAAATTACCACCGAAATTGAACAGATCCTGCTGGACCAATTTCCTGAGGTGGATCAGGTGGTTACCCGGATCGGAGCGGCAGAAGTACCCACAGATCCCATGTCTATGGAGGAAAGCGATGTGATCATTACTCTGAATCCAAAAAAAGAATGGGTCACAGCCAACTCAAAGGATGGACTTGCAGAAGAATTTAAAAAGGCCCTCTCTGTCATCCCCGGAATGGAAGTAGAGTTTACGCAACCCATTGAAATGCGTTTCAATGAGCTGATTACCGGGGTACGGGCGGATATCGCCATCAAGGTATTCGGGGAAGACCTCCAGATCCTAAGTGATAAGGCCAACGAAATAAAGACCCTTATCACTGATATTCCCGGGGCTGCTGACATCACAGTTGAAAAGATCGTGGGACTTCCACAGCTCAGTGTACGCTATGATCGTGCAAAGATGGCATTGTACGGTTTGCAGATCAACGATCTCAACCGAATAATTGAAATGGGCTTTGCCGGCGCGAAACTCGGGATGGTATACGAGGGGGAGAAGCGGTTTGACCTGACCCTCAGGCTGAGTAAACGCCACAGAACCAACCTGGCATCCTTAAACAAGCTCTATGTGGATACACCCACTGGGCAAAAGATACCACTTCGCGAAATTGCTGAGATCTCTTTCACTCAAGGTGCAGCAAAAATTGCCAGGGATGATACCCGAAGACGCGTGGTGGTGGGTGTTAATGTCAGAAACCGCGATCTGCAATCAGTAGTGGATGATATCCGGAACCGCATTGAGGGTAAGGTGCTTCTGCCAGCAGGGTATTCCATTTCCTACGGCGGGCAATTTGAAAACCTGCAGCAGGCCAGGGAACGCTTGCTCGTTGCTGTACCCATATCCCTGCTGCTCATCTTCATCCTGTTGTTTTTTGCCTTTGGTTCCGTACGGGACGCCTTATTGGTCTATACGGCAATACCCCTGGCTGCTGTAGGGGGCGTGTTGTTGCTCTGGCTGCGGGACATGCCGTTCAGTATTTCTGCAGGTATCGGCTTCATTGCCCTTTTTGGTATTGCTGTGCTAAACGGCATTGTACTTATTGAACACTTTAAAGAACTTAAAAATGAAGGCATGAAAGATCATGATGAGCTTGTATTGATGGGGACACGGCACCGTCTGAGAGCGGTATTGCTTACGGCTACTGCAGCAGCGCTGGGTTTCCTTCCCATGGCCATTTCTACCAATGTAGGTGCTGAAGTGCAACGTCCCCTCGCGACTGTGGTTATTGGCGGCCTGATTACCGCTACGCTCCTTACTTTGATCGTCCTCCCGGTGCTGTATTCACTTTTTGCCGGAAAACACGGCTGGAAAAATGGATTGAAAACCAAAAGCACACTAACTGTTTTGGCCCTGGGGCTGATGGTTAATATTCCACATACCTATGCCCAGGAGAAGCCGTTGGATCTTGAAGTGCTCAGGGATTTGGCCCTCGAGAATAATGCACAGTTAATGGCGACCGCGCTGGATCGGGACAGGGAAAGATCCCTCATGGGGGCGGCTTTTGACTTTGACAAAACCGAACTTTATTACAGCTATGACCAGAACAACCTGTCCATCAATGGCAAACCGCTGGAAGTCTATGGTGTTAAGCAGGATTTCAGGTTTCCTTTACTGTATTTAACCGACCGAAAAATCAGGAGGTCAACTCTGGACCTGGCCGAAAATCAACTCGAGCTGGAGAGACGGCGGTTAGAAGGCGCATTAGAATCCACCTACTTTAAATTACAAATGCTCTATGCCAGGATCGGGATTTACCAGTCACTGGATTCCCTTTTGGGTCAATTTGCCCGGGCAGCTGACAGGAGGTTTGAGCTCGGGGAGACCAATTACCTGGA
>NZ_CEYNTP010000087.1:1912-10011 GCF_982873095.1 Lentiprolixibacter sp.
CCTGGAAAAGATCACAGCGAAAGCCAAGCAAAAAGAAGTCCATACCACTTTACAGACGCTTGAAGAGGAGGAAGAGGTCCTTCTCAATGCACTGTTGCAGCTGGTTCAGACCCAGGGCCCCCTGACTATTTCCCGGGAACTGCCGGTAAAACTCAAAGCTCCGGAACCATCGATCTCCTTCCATCCCGGCCTGAAGTATATGGAAAGTCAGAGCGATTATTTTACCAATAAAAACCGCTATGAGAAACAGTCGCTGCTACCCGATATTTCGGTCAATTATTTCCAGGGAACGAATTCCACTCTGGGGCAGTCATTGTATGGCTATCAACTCGGGCTTAAAATACCACTGCTGTTCCCGGCCAAGGCCTCCCGGATAAAAGCTTCCCAGCTTGCCCGGGAAGCGAGCCTTTTTGAAGTCAAGGATTACAGGATTCGCCTGGAGACCGCCTACCGGCAATTGCAGCACGAGTTGCAAAAGGATCAACTGGCCCTTGCCTATTACGAAGAGGAGGGGCAGGCCCTGGCAAGTGAAATCCAGAAGACCGCTGTTTTAAGCTACAAAAATGGAGAAATCAACTTTTTCCAGTATATCCAAAGCCTGGAACAGGTTAGTGAACTCCGGTTATCGTACCTCGACCACCTCGATCGGTACAACCAGACCGTAATTGCAATCAAATACCTAACGCTAAAATAAAACCCATGATGCTGATAAAAAGATTTGTTATACTAACAATAGGCATAGTCCTTATTGCAAGCTGCAAGAACAAGGAAAGCGGTACGGATAAGGAAGCCCAGGAGTCGCAGATAGGGTTGGAAGACGGACTTATCCGTATTGCTAAAGACCAGTTTAATTCCCGGGGAATGGAATTCGCTTCTGCGGATAGTATTACCGTCCGTGAGGAGATCGGTACACAGGGGTATATCGACGTGCCCCCGGAGAGTAGGGCCCTCGTAAGTGCGCCAATGCCCGGCTTTATAAAGCATGCTCCTTTGATCGTTGGAGATAAGGTGAAGCGGGGGCAACAGCTTATCTCGCTTGAGAATCCGGATTTTGTTACCCTACAGCAGGCCTACCTCGAAGCGCTGGCCCAGCAGGATTTCCTGAAAGCGGAATTCGAAAGGCAAAAAACCCTGTATGAGGAACAGGTAAGCTCCCGGAAGAGTTTTATGTTAGCCGAAAGTGAGTTCCGCAAGAATAGTGCAAGATTGTCAAGCCTTGAAGCACAGCTTCAATTGCTCCGGGTACGCGCAGAAACGCTTCGTAAAGATGGTATTCGATCGCACCTTAGCCTGCTAGCCCCCATAAGTGGAAGTATTACCCGGGTAATGGTTAGTTTGGGTATGTATACGCCCCCCAACCAACCTTTATTGGAGATCATCAATACAGAGCATTTACACCTGGAACTGGGTATTTTCGAGCAGGATGCCATGAAAATCAGGATTGGTCAGCGCATTAGGTTCTACAGGCCCGAGCAGCCTTCAGAGGTCTTTGATGGGGAGGTGTATAAGGTAGGTAATCTGGTAGATCAGGAAACCCGTACGGTGCGGATCCACGGTCATATACCGAGTTCGCTGATCGAAAATTTTGCCATTGGCACTTATGTACAGGCAGAAATCATTGCAGCAGAACAACAGGCCGTGGCCTTACCTGATGAGGCGCTGATCCGTGAAGGGGAAACTACCTACACCTTAGTGCTTTCAGAAGAGCAGGATGAGGCCTATTTTCTGAAAAAAGTACAGGTGGCAGCCGGGATTTCGAAGGAAGGAATGACACAGATTTTGTCTCCTGATCCAGAATTGATGAATGCGCAGTTTCTGGTCCGCGGAGCGTATTGGTTCCGAACAGACGGGGATTAGAAAATGCCCTTGAAGTTTAGTTGGGTAGTGATGCAGCCAATTTCCTTCGAATAGGATGAGAGACATATCCAGGTCTTCCTGACTTTGATGATAAATATCATTTTATGAGAACTTCATAACCGTTAGTTTTCTGAAGTAATTAACGTGCTTATGAAGTCTATCCTATATGCTACGGATCGTTCCCGTCATGCGACTCCGGCCTTGCGTTATGCCTATAATCTCAGCCAAGCCCTTGGGGCTAAGCTAATTATCCTGTCGGTCTTTGATATGCCTCCAATCGCAGTATCCACAATTCGCACCCCCGTGCAACTCAAGAAAATGGCGACTGAGGAACAAATGATGCTTTTACACAACTACTGTTCCCGCTATCTGAAAGATCGCATGAGCCCCGATATCACCCTTGACGTTGTTGATAGCCCTACTATTTCGGAGGGCATCCTGAAAAGGACAAGGGAGCATCGCCCGGATTTGCTGATCCTTGGCATGAAAGATGAACATACCCTAAGGGGCTATTTTTCAGGGAATATTGCTTCTGCTATTCTCAACGAATGCCAATGTCCGGTCCTGATGGTACCTAACCAATTCCGATATCGAAAACTCAAGACCCTGGTGTATGCCACCGATTTTGAGGAAAGGGATATTAAGGCCATAGAAAAACTGGTAGATTTCGCTGCCCCCTATGAGGCCGAAATCAGGGTGGTCCATATCCCTACAAAGGAAGAGTACGCCGGGATGGAACAAATGGAGTGGTTCAAAGAAATGCTGGACCAGCAGGTGGAATATCCCCATATTAAATTCCACATGATATTTGCTGACAATATACAGGAGGGGCTCAGTATCTATACAAGGGATCTGAACGCTGATATCCTCGCCATGCTGGAACGCGAAAACAGTCGGTCCTTTTTTAGCAAGCTATTTCACAGGGATCACGTCAAGGTGATGGAATCACGAAGTAGTATCCCCCTGCTCAGTTTTAGTGAGATGAGCCTGTAAGGGGTCACTTATGATCCTGCCATCTTCCATTTGGATGATCCTGTCTGTGCGCTCCGCAAAATCAACATCGTGCGTGACCACCAGCAGGGAAAGACCCTGCTCTTCCTTTAAGCGCTTGAAAATCTGGAAAACATTCTCAGCATTATAACTGTCAAGGTTACCGGTTGGTTCATCTCCCATGAGGATGGAAGGGTTATTGATCAGGGCCCTAGCAATGGCCACACGCTGTTTTTCCCCGCCAGAAATCCGTGAGGCCCGCTTTCTGGCCAGGTGATGTATTTTAAGCATGCGGAGTTTCTCCATAGCGTCGTGCTCTATTTCTGAATCTGACCGCAAGGCTAGTTTTTTGGCTGGCAGCATAACATTTTCCAGGACACTGAATTCCGAGAGGAGGTAATGAAACTGGAATACAAACCCTATATGCCTGTTTCGCAACTGGGAGAGCTCCTGGTGGGATTTTCCGGTAACTAATTCTTCATTGAGATAGAGTTCCCCTGTGTAATCAGTATCCATAGTGGAAAGGATGTAGAGCAGGGTGGATTTTCCTGAGCCCGATTTCCCCATGATCGTGGCAAATTCTCCCTTTTTCACCTCGAAACCAATATCCTTAAGTACGTGAAAATCTACCGGTTTCCGGAAGTGCTTATTGATCTGAACGGCCTGCAATACCTTTTTCATAAGGATTGGTTTAAGTACCTCTGATGATTTGGACCGGATCTACTTTCCTGGCACGGTTGGAGGGCAGATAGCCTGCGATGAAAGTGGAGATGAGTGCAAAGGATATCCCAATCACATAATACCCCGGATTGTAATTTACAGGGAACGTATCTATGGTAGGCAAGGCTTCGGTTTCAAATGGGACCTGGTCGATAAGACGTGAGAAAACAAATCCAATGCCCAGTCCCAGGATGCCCCCGATCACCCCAATGATGAGTGCCTGGCTCATAAAAATGAGTTGCACGTCCTTGCCTGAAAATCCGGTAGCCTTCAAGATGGCGATATCCTTCATCTTTTCGTAAATGAGCATGTTCAGGATATTGTAAATGCCAAACCCGGCTACAATCAGCAAGGTTATGGAAACGGCATAGGTGATGGTGTTCCGTATATTGGTTCCTGTTTCGAACTGTGCATTGGCCTCCTTAACATCGGTGGCTTTGATGTTAAACTGCCGCTCCAGGCTTTTGGCCATGGTAGCTGCCTTCTGGAAATCGTGCAGCTTAACATTGATATCGGTAATGTAGTTTTCAGCCTCCCCCTGTATGCGTTGCACGGTTTTTAGGTTGGCATAGCTCTGGATATTATCGATATCGGCAATTCCACTTTGGTAGATGCCCACGATCTTTAGCGGGAAGATGTCCCCGTTGATGGTGCTGATTTGTACGCGGTCCCCGATGGAGAGGGACATGGTTTCGGCAAGTCCCGCCCCCAGCAGAATGCCATTTTCGGTGTTCCTGAGTGCCTCCGGACTTCCGGCGATGATATAGTCCTGAAAATTGGACAAACGCACTTCTTCCATGATCTCTATGCCTGTGAGGTTTCCACCCAGTTCTATTGAACCTGAAATGTAGAAGATCTGCGCCCGCAGCTGTGGGGTAGCCCCTTTTACCTCCGGATCTTTTCTCAGATGGTGCAAGATGGGTAGGGCGTTGTGGATCTTGAGCTGGCTCTGTTTTGGTTTGATGGAGCGTACGACATTTACCGCCCCTTCTAACTCCTCATAGAGCGCTACAGGCTGTTGGGTTGAGGGTTCAATTTCATTGTACAGATGAATGTGCGGGGTCTGGTTAAGGATGAGGTCATCCAGCATTTTGTTGAGACCGGTCATAAAGCTCACCAGCGTAATATAGGCCCCAATCCCAAAGGTAACGCCAAGGGAAGCGGTCACAGTAGACTTCATTTTTGTGATTAAATGCGTCTTGGCAATATTCAGTATTACTTTCCAGTTAGTCATTCCCCAGGTCTAAGGATGTAGGTGTTTTCGTCCAGTCCGGAAACAACCTCTACCCGGTCCAGATTTTGGATCCCTAATTCAATTTCAACAATGCCCTCTTCGGTCTTCACCTTGTTACCTTCGATGAGGTAATCTTTAGGTATGGTGATAACATCTTCTTTTTCCGAAATGATGATGTTTCCTTCTCCTGCCAGCCCAGGGTAAAGCACTTCAGGAGCGGAGCGGAATACCGCCTCTATCCTGAAGGTCTGGGACCGTTGGTCTTTTCGGGGGTATATTTTATTTATTGTGGCTTCGAACACCTGCGACTGGTAAGCATCGAGGGTGATTAGTGCTTTTTGCCCAAGCCTCAGCTTTACGATGTCTACCTCGTCTACAAGAAGCTCGATCACAAATTTATCTGAGCTGCCAATAGTAGCAACGGGTTCCAGGATGCTGACATTTTCTCCCTGGTTCTTGTAGAGTTCATAGACCGTACCGTTGATCTTGCTGGTCACTGTGAAGTCCCGGGTAGCGATCATTGCCGTTTTATAATTGTTTTCTGCCTGAATAAGTTTTGTCTTCAATTCATTTTTTATGCGCTCGTAGTTCCCGAGGAGCACCACTAAATTGCTGGAAGACAATTCGTAGGCGAGTTTTCGGTTATCGTATTCCACCTCAGACCCGATTTTCTGTTCCCAGAGCTTCTTTTGCCTGAAATAATTGGCAGAATCATTTTTCATTTTCAGTTTTGCCGCATCAATCTCGTCCTGCAAGCCCGATAATACTGCATTGTTTCCGCTGTAGTTATCGCGAGCCAGTTCGAGGTTGAGCCGGGCATTTTCCATGTTGAGTTTGGGGGTGTTGTTATCTATTTGGGCAATGGCATCCCCTTTGCGAACTGCGTCGCCTTCCTCCACAAGGTTGCGCTCAAGTATTCCCCCAACAGCCGCATATACCTGGTAAAGGCTGTCTGGTTGCACCGTTGCCGAAGCATATACGGATTCAGTAAGCTGGGTTCGGGTGGGATAGATCTTGTCACTTTTGGTGCCACATGAGAGCAGTAGAACCAATAATCCTATGGCCAGTAGTTTCCCATTATTACAGGTGTTGTTTTCCATGAAGAAATGTTAAGGGACAAGCCCCGGGATATCGGCCTAGTCCAATGCATGTAGCATTTGCTCCAAAACCGGTTTGTGACTCCGGCTCATGGGCAGCGTTTTTCCTCCAATATCCACGCTTGTACTGTTGAACCTTTCTACCCTATCCAAATTTACGATATAAGATCTGTGTATCCTGAGAAAACGGTTGTCTGGCAGTTTTTTATCCATGGCTTTCAAGGTAGACAAAACAACAATACGCTCCGTGGGCGTTACCAGTTTTACATAATCCCCCATGGCTTCTACCCAGAGGATTTCGGACACGTTTATTTCACGCTGCTGCAAATCGCACCGGATAACCAGCTTTTCCTTTTCAGGAAACTTCGGGCTAGTGGTATGATTGCGAACAGCCTTCGTAATTGCTTTTCTGAATCTGTCCGGATGAACGGGTTTTATAAGGTAATCTGTTATCCCGTGGTCAAAGGCTTTCAGGGCATGATCCGGCGTGGCTGTTGCGAATATTATCTGGGTGTATTCATTCAGCGTATCAATAAAATTAAAACCGTTCATGTATGGCAATTCGACGTCCAGAATAAGCAGGTCAGCCCTTACCTCACCTATGCGTTGATGTGCATCCAGTGGATTGCCAAATGTCCCCAGCAGTTCCAATTCGGATTGTTGAAGCACCAGTTTTTTGAGAAGTGTGAGCTGGGTGGGGGAATTGTCCAGGATAACTGTGCCTAATTTGCCATTTTCCTTTTTCATAAAACAGGGTATTCGTGTAGGAAAATTGTAAGCAAGTTGCGTTTCTACTTACAGGGAGCAAAACTACACTAAAAAAAGACACCCCGATATGATAATGGTCATTAAAGGCATGTGGGATTTAAATCAATTCAACATGTGTTTCACAGTTGTATCCTGTTGTACATGTACCTCATATTTCCCCAAGGTTCCTGACATTTATCATCTTTTTGATGATTGGGCTTGTTTAGTTTAGCGGTTTTTGACAGCAGAAATATGAAAACAACCACCATCTTACGTTCCCCTGATTTACGCCTTTCAAGAATAATCACCATTGCCATCGGTTTGGTTTACCTTTGGTTTGGGGCGCTAAAGTTCTTTCCCGGTGTGAGTCCGGCGGAAGACCTTGCGCTGGAAACCATACATGCACTGACATTCGATTTGTTTGCAGACCGCCTGGCCTTGCTGCTATTGGCTATATGGGAAGTAACTGTTGGTGTGTTTCTGATAACCCATCTGTTCAGGAAAATTACCCTCTACATTGCCGTAGCACATATGTTGCTCACCTTCACACCCTTTGTTTTCTTCCCTGATCTGGTGTTTACCTCTGCTCCCTTTGGCCTTACGCTGGTTGGGCAATACATAGTAAAAAACCTGATAATACTCGGTATCCTGATCGTTTTGATCCGGGAAGGGAAAGATCGCTAAATATGTATTATATTTAAAGAAAGGTTACATAGACTGCCCTTTCTGTTTTGGAAAGACATGCTGTCTTGTTGAGTTGGGGTAACCCAGCCTGACAAATGTCATTTTATGCTATCCGTATTGCAAGTACTTTTAATTACATTCTAAATCTTTTACATATGACTATCAATATTCAATATGTCCAAATGCCTACCAGTGAATCTATGAGTGCTATTGTTACCAATAAACTCAGAAAACTGGAAAATAAGTTTGAATGGATCATTAGCGCTGACGTCTTTTTTAAATTGGAAAATGATCCCAAAGGGAAGGGCAAAATATGTGAAATCCAGCTAAGTGCCCCCGGCCCCCGATTATTTGCTAAAACTGGTGAGGACAATTTTGAAAAAGCAGCCGCAGCTACCATCAAAGAACTTGAGGTACAGCTAAGGAAACGCAAGGAAGTCTTTAATAAACATTAACCAATAGGGATACCCTTTTTACTTACATGGGAAAAATTCTAGTACCCGTTGATTTTTCAGATCATTCAGCATATGCCCTGGAAGTTGCTGCTTCTCTGGCCCGTCATTCCGGAGCTGAAATCGTTCTGCTCCACATGATGGGCCTATCTGAAGCCATTTTGACCAAAGATGCGTCTCAGGAAGCAGCAGAGGCGCATTATTACATGAAACTCACAAAGAAGCGTTTCCAGGAATTTCTGGACAAAGATTTTCTGAAGGGG
This sequence comes from Lentiprolixibacter sp., assembly GCF_982873095.1. Classification (NCBI taxonomy): domain Bacteria; kingdom Pseudomonadati; phylum Bacteroidota; class Flavobacteriia; order Flavobacteriales; family Flavobacteriaceae; genus Lentiprolixibacter; species Lentiprolixibacter sp. Next base: position 9,957 of record NZ_CEYNTP010000087.1, read on the forward strand.
ATTAAGGTCCAGGAAATGGTGCAGAATTACAAGGTCTTTAGCGAGATCAATGAAG
>NZ_CEYNTP010000088.1:0-9977 GCF_982873095.1 Lentiprolixibacter sp.
TAACCCTTTTATTCTTCACCCTGCTTACCCCCATCATGGCACAGGAAAAAACTCCTGAAATGCAGGAGGGGGAAATAAGGGCCGTAGTGGTAAATGCGCAAACCAACGGGCCTTTGGAGAGTGTTCACGTGGTCAACCTCAATAAGGTAGTTGGCACCATAACGAACAAGAAGGGGGAGTTTGTTATCCCGGCAGCAGTTAATGACACCCTTTATTTTTCATATCTCGGATTTAAATCACAGAAAATCAGGATTACCAATGACATGTTCCGATTCCGGGATACTAAAATCGCCCTTACAGAGCTAGCTTACGCCCTGGAAGAGGTCATAATAACCCCTTATCAACTGACGGGCTATCTGGAAATCGACGTGCGCAACCTTCCTATTAACACCGCATACCAATATAGCATATCGGGCCTGCCCGCCAGCTATGAAGCCGGGAATAAAAGCCCGAGTGCAGTTACCAAAGTGCTGGGGGCCATCATGAACCCGGCCGACCTCCTCAGGAACCTGTTCGGGAAAAAACCGCGCCAAATGCGCAAGCTTAGGCAAATGAAAGAAGACGATGAAATCAGGGACCTCCTGGCAAGCAAGTTTGACCGTGAGACGCTTACAGCCCTGCTGCAGCTCGAAAAAGTGGATATTGAGGACATATTGTCGAACTGCAATTATTCCAAATCCTTTATCATGACAGCAAATGACCTGCAGATCCTTGATGCGATCAGCAGCTGTTATGAGGAGTTCCGCATCCTCAACCGCGGGAATTGAGCTGACCTGTATAGCTGAGGATTACATAACCCTTAAGAACTATCCTGATCTGCCTTAGCAGGACGATGGAATATTATTTTATAATTCCCCAGGCATTTTATAGCTTTACCTAAAACCAAGATCATGAAAAACCTGCTCATTGCAATTGCAATTTGCTCTCTTTTTCTCAGCTGTAAACTTGAGCGGAATACTCCCAAAAATGCAACCGCTTCCCTGAATGACAGCCTCCCTAAATCTGAAGTAACAGCGCCCTTTGTCTGGGAAGGTGCCAATGTCTATTTTCTCTTAACCGACCGTTTCCATAATGGCAAGACCGAAAATGACGTGAATTTTGACCGGACCAACCCTACCGGGCCCCTTAGGGGATTTATGGGCGGAGACCTTGCCGGTATCACCCAGAAGATCGAGGAAGGTTATTTTACTGATCTGGGAGTCAACGCAATATGGTTTACCCCTGTGGTGGAACAGATCCATGGGGATACCGATGAAGGTACCGGTAACACCTATGGCTATCACGGCTACTGGGCCAAAGACTGGACAGCGCTGGATCCGAATTTTGGAACCAAGAAAGAACTGGCAGCACTGGTAAAAACAGCCCACAAGGCAGGCATCCGTGTATTGATGGATGTAGTGATCAACCACACAGGTCCTGTAACAGACGAAGATCCCGTCTGGCCAGAGGATTGGGTGCGTACAGAACCTACATGTGAATTCACAACGTACGAGAATACCACCAGTTGCACCCTGGTCGCTAATTTACCGGATATCTATACTGAGAAAGACGAGAATGTTGAGCTTCCCGATGCCCTGCTGGCCAAGTGGAAACAGGAAGGAAGGCTGAGCTATGAGCTCGACGAACTGCAGCTCTTTTTTGAGCGCACCGGTTATCCAAGGGCCCCGCGATTCTACATCATCAAATGGCTAACCGATTATGTAAACGACCTCGGGATTGATGGCTTTCGGGTAGATACCGTAAAGCATGCAGACGAAAAGGCATGGGCGGAACTCTACAAGGAGGCTGCTTATGCTTTTGAAAACTGGAAGAAAAAACATCCAGGTGACGTCCTTGACGACACTCCTTTCTTTATGGTTGGTGAAGTTTATAACTACGGTATTTCGAATGGACGAAAATTTGATTTCGGAGACCGGACCGTAGATTATTTTGACTATGGCTTCCAAAGCCTGATCAATTTTGAACTGAAGGTAGATGCCAACAAGGATTATGAAACCGTTTTCAGGAAATATAATCGCCTGCTGCGAAAGCAGTTGAAAGGGAAAGGAACGTTAAACTATCTCACCTCACATGACGATGGGTCCCCTTTTGACAAAGACAGAGAGAAGGGGTATTTGCATGCGAATATGCTACTGCTCACGCCGGGTACCGCTCAGATATACTACGGGGATGAGTCGGGCAGGGATCTCACCATCGAAGGAACGGTAGGAGATGCCACCTTGCGCTCCTTTATGAATTGGGGTGAAATAGACAGCCTGCCTGAGACACGAAAGCTCCTGAAACACTGGCAGAAACTGGGTAAATTCCGGCAAAGGCATCCCGCAGTGGGTGCCGGAAGGCACAAGCGCCTTGCAAAATCACCCTATGTGTTTAGCCGCACCTATACGGATGGGGACTATCGGGATAAGGTGGCGATTGGCCTAGAACTGCCCAAAGGCAAAAAATCCCTCTGGGTCAAAGGTTTTTTTGGCGATGGGACACAATTATATGACGCCTACTCCGAGACTGCGGTAATGGTAACCAACGGAAAAGTGACCCTGGATAATGAATACGATATTGCCCTGCTGGAACTGGCTGATTAATCGGCAAAGCTCAGGATCTGGAGTGTAATCCTATGCGATTGCCTTCAGTATCCTTGATCAGGCCCATAAATCCAAACCCACCACCTACTTCGGTTTTTGGGCGCATCACCTCTCCACCCGCTTGTTCCACTCGGGCAAGTTCTATGCTTACGTCTCTGCTTGAAAAGTAAACCAGGGGTCCGGAAAAATAAGAGGGACGGTACATTTCGTGTTTTACCAGTGAGCCTGAGATACCTTTTACCCCTTCCTCATAGGGAAACCAGCCCATAACCAGGCCGCCCAGGTCGTGGATGGATATTTCAACTTCAAATACGGCTTCGTAGAACCTTTTGGCCCGGTCCATATCCGTTACCGGAATCTCGAACCAGCCTACCATGTTGTGTTCCATGGGTTAACAATTAACTTTCCAGTTTTGATTTCAGGCTCGCCAGCCCCTCTTCGAAGTCTTTGCCCACGGCCTTATCCATATTCATAAACAACATGAAAATACTCATGGGAAATTTGTTTTTACCACTAAATCCCCAGGTAACCTTGGTACTTCCAGATCCTGCATCTTCCACATCCAGATAGCAATCAGAGGTTGACTTCCAGGGCTTGAAGAACCGCAATTCTCCCTCAATCCTTTTACCTTCTTCAATTTTTGTGATTTCCTGCTCTCCTTCCCCAACCTGCTTGTTGCCGTTCCAATAACTAACGGCGCCTACCTGTCCGTCTGTTCCGGTTAATTTGTGTTCCATGTCCGGATCTTTTTTCTCCCAGGGCGACCATTCCCGTTGTTTTTCGAGATACCGCAGATAATCAAATACCTGCTCCCTGGGTTTAGCGATTTCAACAGACCGGAATACGTTGTACGATTTCGGGGCAATAGCTGCCAAAAAGATGACCAGCAATACGATCCCCAACAGAATGTAGAGTGCTATTTCCATTTTGTTTAATTGATTGGTTCTCTTAAAGATATGAAATTTATCTGCTGCCCTGGTAACGGCTCAGAATGTCTTCCACGTGCCTGATGGACTTTTTAGTCCAGTCCATCCGCTTTTCCAACTTTTCTGCATCACTCAATTGCCAGGGGAGATTGGATTTGCGTAGCCTGGCCGAAAGGTGCTGCAGGATAATGGCGGCGGCAACCGAAATATTCAGGCTTTCAGTAAAGCCTACCATGGGAATTTTGATGGCTTCGTCCGCTTCGCTGAGCACGTGTTCGCTGAGGCCTTCCTTCTCTGTGCCAAAGAATACCGCTATGGGCGTTTTTATCTCGTAATCCTCCAACAGATTTGCGTCCGCATGCGGGGTGGTGGCCACAATGGTATAGCCTTTCTTCCTTAGGGCTTTTATGCAACTCAGGCTATCGCTGTAGGAATATGCGTCCACCCATTGTTGGGCGCCGAGGGCAATGTTCTTGTCAAGTCGTTTCCCGAAGCGGGCTTCTATCAGATGGCTGTCCTGTATACCAAATACCTCGCAGCTGCGTATCACTGCACTGCTGTTATGCATCTGGAAAACATCTTCCAAGGCCACAGTTATATAGCGTGTACGCAATTCAAGAATATCTATAAAGCGTTGCCTCCTCTGAGGGGTAATAAAGGTTTCCAGGTACTGTAGCAGGTCCAGATCTACCATTCCTCCAAGATAATAAAACGTATCTTTAACAAACAATATTCCGGTATGCGAAAAAAGGTTGTGGTGTTAACGGGAGCGGGAATGAGTGCCGATAGCGGATTAAAGACATTTCGCGATGAAGACGGTTTATGGGAGGGGCATGATGTAATGCAAGTGGCATCACCACAAGGCTTTGCACAAGATCCGGAGCTGGTTTTCGAGTTCTACAATCAGCGCAGGCGGCAGCTGCTACAGGCCTACCCTAATAAAGGCCATGAGGCCCTGGCGAAGTTGGAAGCCCATTATGAGGTAAGTATCATTACACAAAACGTTGATGATCTGCACGAACGCGCAGGAAGTACTAATGTGGTGCATTTACACGGGGAATTGTTCAAGGTACGCAGTACAGGCAACCCCAGTTTGGTGCTGGATTGGAAAGAGGACCTTGTACTGGGTTCCTCCTGCCCCGAGGGCCACCAGTTACGCCCCCACATTGTCTGGTTCGGTGAAGAAGTACCCCTTTTGCCACTGGCGGCTCATATCACGGCAACAGCAGACCTGCTGCTGGTCATTGGTACGAGCCTTCAGGTATATCCTGCGGCAGGACTTATCCATTATTCTCCTGCTGGGATCCCTATTTATTTGGTTGACCCGAAGCCTACCCTGTCAGAGGGCGATCTTCCCAACCTTACCGTGCTGGCCAAAAAAGCAGCGGAAGGGGTACCTACTCTGGTTGCTGACCTAATTCGTAAAGCAACCTAGTTTTTTCCGCCCATTCGATCAGGGCTTCCCGCTGTGCATCGGTTAGTTTGGCTTCTTCATGGGTCCAGGTATATTCATTCAGGGGCATTTCCTGTTTTTCAGTCACTTCTACCACTTCTTCAAGTTTGTGGTCTTTTTTCTTATCGGAATACTCCGCCCATTCGGAAAAGTTCAGGTGCCCTTTTCCATGGTCGATATGGTCAGCCAACCAATAGGAAACGGGTGCAATATTATTATACCACGGATATATGGTATTGTTGCTGTGACAGTCGTAACAAGCCTGTTTTAATACCACACGGACTTCTTCAGGAGGGTTGGTTTCCGTGAGGAAAGCAGCCAGATGATCCGTGGTATCCGTATTTTTTTCTGGACGATAGAACTGCATACCAATCAAAATGATGAGCAAGGCAAGGGCTATTTTTTTTATTATTTTCCTGGTCGTTTGTTTGCGTCGAAAAATACAACTTTGTGTCCAATTTGGAACTAATTGAATCTCTAAAATTTGTGGACGGAACCCTGGAATCTAGGATGAATATGGCCTACGGGATTGCAGACTCCCCGGAAACAATTTCATCGCTGATCGGGATCGCTTGTTTAGATGAGGACCCCATATCGTGCAAGGCAAGTTGGGTGCTGGAGGTCCTGGCAAGGGATCACCTCCATCTTTTACTGCCACACCTCAACCAACTCATCTCTAATTTGGGTAAGATCACCCTTGACAGTTCCGTAAGGCCGCTGGCTAAAATATGTGAATCCCTGGTTCTGGGGTACTTTAAGGAAAAAGAAACCCACGTGGTCAACTCTATATCAGATATCCAGCTCGAACAAATGACCACAGCTTGCTTTGACTGGTTGATAAGCGAGCAGAAGGTGGCGGTTAAGGCCTATGCCATGTCCTGCCTCTACCATTTGGGAACCCGTTTCCTATGGGTTCATCCGGAACTGAAGCTCATCCTCGAACAAAATTATCAGCAGGGAAGCCCGGCCTATCAGGCCAGGGCGAGGCAGGTGTTAAAGGGGCTAAGCGGATAACACGAAATAAGGATGTTGGTGATTTACGATATTCCATAGCTCTCGCGAAATGAGTATCTTTGCCTTTTCCTTTAGCAACCCTAATGTGAGCAACCCATGTCATTGACAAAACTCAATGCCATTTCCCCGGTGGATGGCAGATACCGCAGTAAGACCGAGTCACTCGCCCCCTTCTTTTCGGAAGCCGCCCTGATCAAGTACCGCATCCTTGTGGAGGTAGAGTATTTCATTGCACTTTGCGAGCTTCCCCTGCCCCAGTTATCTGATTTTGACCCTGATAATTTCCATCAGCTAAGGGAACTCTATATGGAATTTCAACAGGAGGATGCCACCGCGATTAAAGAGATTGAAGGGGTCACCAACCACGATGTAAAAGCCGTAGAGTATTTCATCAAGGAAAAAATGGATGAAATGGGAATGGCAGCGTACAAGGAATTCGTACATTTTGGCCTTACTTCCCAGGACATCAATAATACCGCCATCCCTTACGCACTTAAGGAGGCTATGAATGAAGTTTATGTCCCCCAATACAATCGCGTACTTGAGAAACTGGAAAATCTCAGCGAAGCTTGGGAAACCATTCCCATGCTCGCCAGGACCCACGGGCAACCCGCCTCCCCTACCCGTCTGGGCAAGGAAGTGCAGGTATTCGTGACCCGTCTTAAAGAACAGTTCAACCTGTTAAATGATATTCCCAGTGCCGCTAAATTCGGTGGCGCTACCGGGAACTTCAATGCCCATAAGGTGGCTTACCCGGAGATCGACTGGAAAGCATTTGGCAAGCAGTTTGTTCAGGAAAAACTGGGCCTCCACCACTCCTTTCCCACTACCCAGATCGAACACTATGACCACATGGCAGCGCTCTTTGATAACCTGAAAAGGATCAATACGGTGTTGATCGACCTGGACAGGGATTTCTGGACCTATATCTCCATGGACTATTTTAAACAGAAAATCAAGGAAGGTGAAGTTGGGTCTTCTGCAATGCCACATAAGGTAAATCCCATAGATTTTGAGAATTCTGAGGGTAACCTGGGCCTTGCCAATGCCGTATTCGAGCATCTGTCTGCCAAATTACCCATCTCAAGGTTGCAACGCGACCTCACTGACAGCACTGTGCTAAGGAATATTGGCGTACCCTTCGCCCATACCCTGATTGGATTTAAAGCTACACTAACCGGACTGGATAAGCTGCTCCTTAACGAAGACAAAATAAAAGCTGACCTGGATCAGAACTGGGCCGTGGTAGCCGAGGCCCTTCAAACCATCCTTAGGCGGGAAGGATATCCTAACCCCTATGAGGCACTTAAGGGACTCACCCGTAAGAATGAACAGATCTCAAAGGAAACCCTTGCGGTTTTTATCAACCAGCTAGATGTTTCTGATGATATTAAAGCCGAAATGAGAGGGATCAGCCCACAGAATTACACAGGCTTGTAATACATCGGTATACCAAATGCCCTATACAGTCTTCCGTATTTCCACACGGTGTGGGTATGGAATTTCTATTCCTGCCTTGTCGAGTGCAATTTTACTTCCTTCAATGGTGGCAAAATAAACATCCCAGTAGTGCTCCGGTTTACAATATGGCCGTACTGCGAAGTTTACCGAACTGTCTGCCAGTTCCAGCACATTCACCGATGGAGCAGGGTCTTTGAGGACCTTTTCATTACTGGTAAGCACTTCCAGTAAGACCTTACTGGCTTGTTTTATATCTTCATCATAGCTTACACCAACTACAGTATCGACCCTGATTTTACCCTCAGCAGTGTAATTTGTGATATTCCCGTTGGCCATGGCCCCATTAGGAATTATCGTCAATTTGTTTTGTGGAGTGATAATCTTAGTAGTAAAGATCTCAATCTCCTTGACAACTCCTAATTCCCCCTGAGCCTCTATTAAATCTCCTATCCGGTAGGGTTTGAAAATCATCAACAAAACACCTCCGGCGAAATTTGATAAGGAACCCTGTAGCGCCAGGCCTACTGCAAGTCCGGCAGCGGCTATTATTGCCGCAAATGTTGTCACATCCACACCCAGGGTAGAAACCACCACAATGATTAATAAAACTTTTAATGCCCATGAGGTCAGATTTAGCAGAAAGCGCTGCAGGGATTCATCATAGTTGCTTTTAGACATCATTTTTTGGGAAAGCCCGACGATCTTTTTGATCACCCAGCTACCAACAATGAACAAAAGGATTGCTCCCAAGATTTTGGGGCCGTAGTCTACTACAAAATCAATACCTCTATCTATCCATAGTTGTGCATTTTCCATGATTAATTCGTTTATAAGGTTAGAAAATACCAAGGTACCAAACTTTTAAATGATACCTTTAGTTCCGGGGACGAAATAATCGGTCAGAATAAAATAATCCCATCGCCTCAACGGCAATGGGATTATTTTGGTTGTTTTTGATTGATGTTTAGCCTTTGAGGAACTTTCCGATATCACCCAGGGCATCTTCATCGTAGTCTGACTTCTGGATGGCCTTCATCAGTTGCATGATATAAGCAGGGTTCATATCATCCCCGAGTACTCTTATCAGGGCAAATCCCTTGTCGTCACTACTCCCGTAGATCACCACTTCGTCAATGGCATCGTCTTCCCCCAGGTACTTAATTACGCCTTTACCATATTCAGAATTGAGCTTCATCAATTCTTTGTAATCCTTGTTTTTAAGGATGGCACTAACCTTGGCTTTCTCTGCTACATATTCTGCCGCATTGGACTTGGTTTTTTTAAAGGCCAGCATATTCAGCTTCCTCAGGGAATTCAGGGCCTTGCGTTGTGTTTCCGTAAGGTCTGCCTCCTCCAGATTCAGGATACTGGTGGGCAGGTCTAGGGAGATAAAATTCGGGTTTTCCGAATTGTCTATATAGTATTCCTGCAGGCTCTGTGTTGAGGAGCACGCCTCAAAAAACAGTACGCTCATAAGAGCGAGGCCTGCGATTATTATTTTTTTCATCTTTTGTTGGTTTATGGATGATGATACCCGCTGGAGGCAGCCCATGAAGGACTGCCGCTACGGATAATACAATTCTTAATTCTTCTTCTCGGCCTTGTTCAACTCCTCGGGAAGGTCCATTTTTTTGGTCAGGGAACCAATCTTGGTCAGGTCAATATCCCCGGTGAGGGTGAGCAATACCGTTTCTATCTTTCGGTCGTTAACTTCAACGTCCATGTTATTGATGCCGGTAACAAACATCAGGAGCTCACTTACATGGTCATCATCCCTGCCTTTTTTGATATAGAATTTAACATTGGCGTCTTTGTCTTTTACGCGCATCAATTCCTCCAGAGAGGCAGATCTCAGATATTTATCCACCGTGGCCTTCATGTCGGCAGAAACTGCCTTGTCTTCGGTAACAAATACCTTCAGGCCACTCAAGCTCTGGGCAATATCCATAAATTCCCGGGCCTCGGGGTCGTCAACATCAACATCCATTTTCACCAAAAGGTTAAACATGTTCTTGTTGATGATCACCGAACTTACGTTATCCAGGTCTTCGAACTTGTCAAAGATGGATTGTGAAAATCCGGTCAGGGGTAAAAGTGCCACAAGGGCAATTAGCATGGTCTTTTTCATCACTGTTCGCTTTTTAATTGTTTTTGTAAATTTTTTGTTTTGTGTTTTCAAACTCATTCAGGTAAGCCACTTTCTGGGTACCACGATCCAGATTTTCGGCTAACAAGCTCAATGCTTTCCGGGTCTCCTGGTAAGCATATTCTGCCTCTTTTTGTTCCTGGTAATCCCTACCAAAGAACAGGCCAAGGGCAATTACGGCTACTGCGGCTACAGAAACCCACTGATATATATATCTTCTGGTTTTTAGGGAAACCTGCCGGGTGAAACGCTCTTCCTTGGCTTTGGAGAAATAGGTGAACATCGGGGCATATTGCTCCAGGTGCGGTGCTACCGTATCCTGTGCAAAGTAGGCCTTCAATTCCTTTTCCTCGGCCGATGTGGCAGTGGCCTCACAGTACTTCTCCAGTAATTTT
>NZ_CEYNTP010000089.1:0-6279 GCF_982873095.1 Lentiprolixibacter sp.
TTGCTACCCAGCACCAGAAAGCAGGAAAAGAACAAAATTACTGTAGTTCTCACGGTTATCAGATTTGGGACTTCGATTGAAATACCGCAGGATCAGCAGGCCCGAACCCCCCATAGGCAATATCCCTTACCGTACTGCCAAGAGGATGAACGCAGACAATAACTAATCAAATACCCTCAGGATATTTCCATTTAACTCTGTATTAAAGATTTTAAGTGGGTTAGTTGTGATTTGATTTAGTGGCGTACCGTTCTGGTCAAATTCGGAGAAATGTGTAAAACACTGAAAATATCCTCCGTCTTCAGCAATAAAACGAACTGTATCGTATCCTTGATGACTGCAAATCTGACTTGCTGCCACGAAATTGCCTTGCAGGTTCTTCACAACCACCACTTCATTTTTCAGGATAAAATCCCCATTGTTCTGAAGATCTGCACCTTCGGCCGAATTAAGGTCGATGGTAAAGTCTACCCCGGTAGGTACAGGGTTTTCCCCTCCATTGTCGTCCTTTGAACAACCTTGTAAACAAGGAAAAGTCAGGGCAAATGCGGCACCTGCCCCCAGGCTTTTCAAGAATGTCTTTCTTTCCATAACAATTGTTTTTCGTACATAATAAAAATCCTGCCCGCAACGGCAGGGGATTCTATATGAAAACGACGGAAACAGGGGAATCGTATACCTTAGTAGGAAAAGGTCCCGTAAGGGCTTTGGATAGTAAGTTTCTTACCTTCCGAACCTTCTACATGCCCCACGATTTGGCCATCAATGCCGAAAGAAGATGCGATCGCGATCAGATCATCAGCAACTATCTCATCTACATACAATTCCATACGGTGGCCGCAGTTGAATACCTGGTACATCTCACGCCAGGGGGTTCCGGATTCTTTCTGGATAAGGGAGAACAAAGGGGGTACCGGGAACAGATTGTCCTTGATCACGTGCAGATCTTCAATAAAATGGAGGATCTTGGTCTGTGCCCCGCCACTGCAATGTACCATACCGTGGATATGGTGGGCCGGACAGGATTCGAGGATCTTTTTGATTACAGGGGCATAGGTGCGGGTGGGTGAAAGTACCAGCTTACCAGCATCCAGGGGAACCCCTTCTACCGGGTCTGTAAGTTTCATGCTTCCCGAGTAGACCAGATCCCCGGGTACCGCATGGTCATAGCTCTCAGGGTATTTTTTCGACAGATAATTCGAAAAGACGTCATGCCTTGCTGAAGTGAGGCCGTTACTGCCCATACCCCCGTTGTATTCACTTTCATAAGTGGCCTGTCCAAAGGAAGCCAGGCCTACGATGACATCACCTTCCCTGATGTTGGCATTATCGATTACGTCTTTCCTTTTCATGCGCGCCGTCACCGTAGAATCCACAATTATGGTGCGTACCAGGTCCCCTACATCAGCGGTTTCCCCTCCGGTAGAGTAGATCTGGATCCCGAATTGTTCCAATTCATCGATCAGTTCTTCTGTCCCCTGGATAATGGCGCGAATGACCTCTCCCGGGATCAGGTTTTTGTTCCTGCCTATTGTGGATGACAACATGATGTTGGAGGTTGCCCCTACACAGAGCAGATCGTCCAGGTTCATGACCAGGGCATCCTGGGCGATCCCTTTCCAGACCGACAGGTCCCCGGTTTCTTTCCAGTACATATACGCCAGGGAAGATTTGGTCCCGGCACCGTCTGCATGCATTACCAGGCAGGCGTCTTTGTCTCCTGTGAGGTACTCCGGAACGATCTTGCAGAAGGCCATGGGAAAAAGCCCTTTGTCTATTCCCTCGATGGCGGCATGCACGTCTTCTTTGGAGGCTGAAACCCCGCGTTTTCCATATCGTTCACTAGCTGATCCCATAGGTACTGTTTAGCAGCAAAAATAGGAAACCTCCCATAGAAAAACAGGTATCCCGCAAGTTTAAATAGGAACAGGCAATTTGGCCTATTTATTGAACAGAAGTTCGCGGTATTTTACCAGCGGCCATGCATTGTCGTCAACAAGTCGCTCCAAGCGGTCACAGTGCCTTCTGATCTTATCAAAATAGGGGCGTACTTCCTCGCAGTAGGACATTGCTTTTTTGGGGATGTCTGTCATGGCATTGGCTTTTTTCCGGGCCTCCACCATGGCATCCGTGTTTTTCTTCATCTCCATAACATGCTGGGAGATCCGCTCAATAAGGTTGAGCGTCCCTTCAGCAAAGGTCTTATGCGCTGCCCCGTAGATGTCCTTGAGTCCCTGAACATTCTGTATCAGGGTGTTCTGATAAGCAATCGTTGCCGGTAAAATATAACTGTACACCAATTCATTGAACACCCTGCCCTCGATTTGTGTCTGCAGGATGTACGTCTCCAGTTCTACCTCCTGACGGGCGCGTATCTCAGTTTCGCTCATCACGTCCATGGCCTTGAAAAGATCAAGGGTGTCTTTGGAAGTCATTACCTTGACGGCATGCGGAGTAGTAGGGTTGTTACTGAGTTTCCTGCGTTTGGCTTCCGCTTCCCAGGCTGCGCTATACCCATCTCCTTCGAACCGGATGCGCTTGGAGGACTTTATATATTCCCGAAGCACGTTGAAGATCGCCTCGTCTTTCTTAAGTTTTTTCTTTTCAATAAGGGTGTCTACCTCTTTCTTGAAATCCTGCAGTTGTTTGGCCACAATGGTGTTCAAAACCGTCATGGGTTTGGCACTGTTGGTTCGGGAGCCCACGGCCCGGAATTCGAATTTGTTCCCGGTAAATGCGAACGGACTGGTACGGTTGCGATCGGTATTGTCCAAAAGGATTTCAGGGATCTTTCCAACTACATTGAGTTTCAGTTCGGTCTTTTCTTCCGGCGAGAGTTTCCCCTGAGACACCCCCTCCAGCTCATCCAACACCTCACTCAACTGCTTGCCGATAAAGATAGACAAGATGGCTGGTGGCGCTTCATTGGCCCCAAGCCTCAAATCATTACTGGCAGAAGCAATAGAAGAGCGCAACAATTCTTCGTAACTATCCACGGCCTTGATGGTATTCACGAAAAAGGTGAGAAACTGCAGGTTTTTCATCGGCGTACTTCCCGGACTCAGGAGGTTAACACCTGTATCTGTCGCCAGGGACCAGTTGTTATGTTTCCCGGAGCCATTGATCTTGGCAAAAGGCTTTTCATGGAATAGCACTTTGAACTTGTGTTTCTCTGCTACCTTTTCCATGATGTCCATCAGCAGCAGGTTATGGTCCACAGAAAGGTTGGCCTCCTCATAAACCGGGGCCAGTTCGAACTGGTTCGGTGCCACTTCGTTGTGACGTGTCTTGATGGGGATCCCCAGTTTCAAACATTCTGTCTCCAGCTCCTTCATGAATTGCAGGGCCCGTTGCGGGATCACGCCAAAATAATGGTCATCCAATTGTTGTCCTTTGGCGGCATCCTGCCCTACCAGGGTCCGGCCCGCCATAACGAGGTCGGGGCGCGCCTTGGCAAGGGCTGCATCCACCAGAAAGTACTCCTGTTCCCAGCCCAAAGTGGCAAATACCTTGGACACATTTTTATCAAAATACCGCGCCACTGCTGTAGCGGCATCATCAACGGCACTCAGTGCACGCAGCAGAGGGGCCTTATTGTCGAGGGCTTCCCCCGTGTAGGAAACAAATATGGTAGGGATGCATAATGTAGTTCCATAGATAAATGCCGGGGAGGTAGGGTCCCAGGCGGTATAACCACGTGCTTCAAAGGTATTGCGCAACCCACCGCTGGGAAAACTGGAAGCGTCGGGTTCCTGTTGTACGAGCTGTCCGCCGCCGAATTTTTCAAGGGCCTTGCCATCAGACATCAGATCAAAAAAGGCATCGTGCTTCTCTGCAGTTGCTCCCGTCAGGGGTTGAAACCAGTGGGTATAATGAGTTGCCCCCATGGAAATGGCCCAGGCTTTCATTGCCTCTGCGATCTGGTCGGCAATACGCCTGTCAATCTTCGCACCGGAGTACATCGCTGCATAAACACTATTCAAAGCGTCACGGGTGAGGTACTGCCGCATGCGGTCCTGACCAAAGACGTGGCTGCCATAAATTTCGGAACGCCGCCCGGTAGTCACTACCGGGATGATCTCCCGTTTCATACTCTCTTTAAGTGCCTGTTTGCGTATCGTGGACATAACCAAAAAGTTTCGGAATTTTCTATCCGTCAAAATTAAACATTTGACAGTTAATCCTGAAAAAAATGCTTTTTAATCAATTTACCCCTTAAAAAAAAGGGGTGTTAATAATTATATCGATTTTTTTGATAATTACCCCCTCATCTATATTATGGGTATGTAGAATTATTATATTTTTGACGGTCAGTAATTTTTTTTAAAAATCCATGGTATTATGAGTAAAACAAAATTAGAGTATATCTGGTTGGACGGGCATCAGCCCACCCAGGAACTCCGCAGTAAAACGAAAATCATGGACGACTTCGATGGTAAACTGGAAAGTTGTCCTATGTGGTCTTTTGACGGGAGCTCCACTGAGCAAGCCGAAGGGAATGCTTCGGACTGTTTATTGAAGCCCGTAGCCATTTACCCTGATCCGGAACGTGTAAACGGATTTTTGGTGATGTGTGAGGTATTGAATGCAGATGGAACTCCCCACGAGTCCAACCACAGGGCCCAGATTGATGACGATGATAACGATTTCTGGTTTGGTTTCGAGCAGGAGTATTTCCTGATGGATACCCAAACCGACCTGCCCTTGGGCTTCCCTAGGGGTGGATTTCCAGGACCTCAAGGTAAATACTACTGTTCTGTAGGTGGCCGTTACACCTGGGGGCGTGACTTTGTAGATGAGCACCTGAATATTTGCCTGGATGCCGGACTCAACATAGAGGGTATCAACCAGGAGGTTGCTCCAGGACAGTGGGAATTCCAGAACTTCGCCAAAGGCGCCAAAAGGGCCGGAGACGAGTTATGGGTGGCCCGTTACCTGCTAAACCGACTCACAGAAAAGTATGGCTATTATATTGAACTACACCCAAAGCCCGTGAAAGGGGACTGGAACGGTAGTGGTATGCACGCCAACTTCTCCAACAGCACCCTGCGCACCGCAGGAAGCAAAGGTGTCTACGAGGCGATCTGTGAAGCATTCCGTCCTGTGGCAGAAGACCATATTGACGTGTACGGAGCCTTTAACGATGAGCGTCTTACCGGATTGCACGAGACCCAGTCGATCAATGAATTCTCCTATGGAGTTTCTGACCGGGGCGCCTCTATCCGTATTCCGATCGCCACAGTAGAAAGTGGATGGAAAGGATGGCTGGAAGACCGCAGACCGGCTTCCAATGCTGATCCCTACAAAGTGGCCGGAAGGATCATTAAGACCGTAAAGTCCGCTAAACTGGAAACAGTTGCCGGATAAGTTTTACAACTACGGTAATAAAAGCTAAGAAACCCCCGCCATCCGCGGGGGTTTCTTTTTTAATTCAGGGTCAGGAATAGGAACACGACATACAGGGTTATAAGCACCAAACCATCCCGCCACCCCAGGCGTAAACCTTTGGGTAAGAATACCAGGGGAAGGATGAGGAAAGAAATCCCCAGCATCCAGAAGATGTCGTCAGACAATAGTCCTGGATCTTTAACAGGGATAGGGGTAATCAGCGCAGTTATTCCCAGCACAGCGAGTAAATTAAAGATGTTGGACCCAATGAGGTTACCAACAGAAATGGCCTTTTCCTTTTTGATTATCGCCACTACCGAGGCCGCCAGTTCCGGAATGCTGGTACCTACCGAAACCACGGTAATACCAATGACCCTTTCACTTATCTCAAATTGCTTCGCCAGGTTCACCGCTCCTTCGATAAGGAGTTCCGAACCTCCCCAGAGTCCGGTAGCACCGAGTGCAAGAAATATTAGAGACAGGTACAGGGGCAAAGGCCGGTCGTCTTCCGGAAGGTCGTCCACAATGGCCGTCTTTTGGAACCTGAGCAGGTAGACGAGGAAAACAAAAAGCAATGCAAACATAATCCCCCCCTCATGCCGCTGAAGGAGTTGGTCAAAATAAATAAATCCCACAAACAAGACCGTGGCAAACATCATCATGGGCCAGTCCGTAATGTAAAAACTGCGCCTTACCTCAATATTGCTCATAAGGATCACAATGGCCAGTACCAGGCCCAGGTTGGCGATATTGGAACCTACCACATTGCCCAGGGCAAGGTCCGGAAAGCCGTCGAGGGCCGCATTGATACTTACGATTAACTCGGGGGCCGAGGTCGCAAAAGAAACCACGGTCATCCCGATTATGATCTTGGAGATATTCAAACGGAGC
>NZ_CEYNTP010000089.1:6289-9941 GCF_982873095.1 Lentiprolixibacter sp.
GAAAAGGCAACCGAGGCTTTTAACAACCAGTTCCCTCCCAGGATCAGGAGGGCCAAACCAAGCAGGATAAAAAACAGGTTGAGCACTAGAAGGTGTTTCCGTAAAAGTAAAACATGTGGCGAGATTATGGCAATGAGCTTCCTCATGTTTAGGGCTGGTGAAGTTTTAAGCGAAGCAGAAATATGTTAAATAACTATAAAATTAGTTGTACAACTACTTTTTTAGTGATATGTTTGATCAAACGAATCCGATATGCAGAAGCTGACCAATAAAGAAGAAGAGGTTATGAAGGTGCTCTGGCACCTTGAAAAGGCCTTTGTAAAAGAGATCCTGGCCGAAATTGAAGGCCCTAAGCCCCATTACAATACCCTTTCAACTATTGTCAGGAATCTTGAGGACAAGAAATATGTGGGCCATGAAGCTTTTGGCAACACCCACCGTTACTTCCCCCTGGTAAGTAAGGAAGCCTATCGCAAGCAGTTTGTCAACCGCAGCCTGGTGGATTTTTATGACAATTCCTATAAGAGCATGGTCTCCTTCTTTGCAAAAGAAGAAAAAATATCAGTGGAAGACCTGAAAGAAATCATTGCCTTAATTGAAAAGAAGAAATAAATGGAAGCAGCACTGGTTTACCTCGCCAAGGCCTCTGGCATACTGACCCTCTTCTTTGGGGTCTACCAGCTTTTCCTTAAACGGGAAACATTTTTTGAAGCCAACCGTCATTTCCTGATAGTAGGGATATTATCGGCTTTTGCCCTGCCCTTCCTCGAAATCAAACGCTATGTAGTGCTGGAATCCCTGCCGGTTTCTGCTTTTACCCAACTCCCTGAAGTGAGCACCACAACAATGCTCACCGGAGGATGGAACTGGGAGGCCCTGATATTGGGGATGTACCTTACAGGTGTGCTGGTGTTGAGCAGCAGGTTCCTCATACAATTGTATTCCCTGAGGCGATTGGTTCGAAAGCACAAAGTGAGAAGACTTGGGGCGATCCGATTGGTAGAGACCGATCGGGACCTGGCACCCTTTTCCTTTTTCAACTATATCTTCTACAATCCGGGTCAATTCAGTGCAAGTGAACTCGAGGCGATCAGGCAACACGAAAAAGCACACTGTGTCCAGAGGCACTCGGTAGATGTATTACTCGGCCACCTGATGACCATCCTGCTATGGGTCAATCCAATCAGTTGGTTGTACCGCAAGAACATTCAGCAAAACCTGGAATTTTTAGCGGATTCAAGTGCCATCAGACGGACCAAGTCGGTCAAAAAATATCAGTACGCCTTATTAAAGGTATCCTCAAACCCCATCCATACACCAATAACCAATAATTTCTACAATTCATTAATCAAAAAACGAATAGTCATGTTACACAAAACCAAATCCAATCAGTTAAATGCCCTGAAATTTGCCATCATTCTTCCCTTGCTTGTGGGCTTTGTTTTCGCTTTTAACACCAAAGTAGTAGCCCAGGAGAAAGATGTGGTGGTAGAAGTCCAAGTTGAAAAGATTGAAATCCGGATCGACAAGGACTACACCAAGGACCAAATGGCGTCTGACACCAAGTTCATGAAAGAAAGGGGGATCGACCTCAAGTTCAAAGGAGTTAAAAGAAACAGTTCCGGTGAAATCACAGCTATCAATGCCAGTTACAAGGATGACAGCGGCATAAGCGGCAACTACAGTCAGAACAGCGACGACGGGATCGACCCCTTTAGCTTTCGGGTAAGCGGGGAAGGGAAAGACCGCAGTATCGGATTCTTTTCAGGAGCCTCCCTTCACGAGGGCCACACGATCTCTGCAAACAAGATCATTATTGAAATGGATGACGATGAGCGGCAAAAAGGCAAGCACAAGATCCGCAAAAGAATGCGCATTCATTCAGGTGATGACGACGCCCATACCTGGATAGAGAAAGGCGAGGGAGATGAAATGGAAGTCCTTGTTGAGATCAAGGATGGGGAAAAGGTCATCACCATCAACGGGGAAGAGGTAAGCGAAGAAGAACTGGAGGAATTCGGTAAAAAGGCCGATGGGAAGAAGATCAAGATCAAAAAACTGAAGAAAGGAGAAAGTGGGAACGTCTTTATCATAAAGGATTCCATGGACGATGAGGATATCGAAATCATTGAAGAAAAAGGCAGTGGTTTTTTCTTTATGGACAGCGACCCGGGAGAGGAGCCCCTTTTCATCGTAGATGGCAAAGAAATGAGTCGGGAAGCATTTAAAAAATACAACCCCAGCCAGATCGAAAAGGTGGAAGTGTATAAAGGAGAAGCCGCTGTGAAAAAGTACGGGGACCGTGCCAAGAATGGTGTGGTTGAAGTCACCACGAAGCAGTAAATCAACCGCTGAATTATACAATAGCAACCGCCTCGCCTTGAGGCGGTTTTTTTATTTCAGAAAATGGATTTGCCAAAAAAAGGGCTTTTTCAATCATTTTGGTCCTTGGAATTTTAAAAACAGTCAAAAAAGCCCCTACAAATCTTACAGTTATCAAGAGTTAACCACTTATATAATTACGATTAGGAACTTATCCCAAGGAGAGTTGTTTGTTTTATAAATCCCTAACATTTATTTACTTACATATTTGTATTTAATTTCATCATTTTCTTCCTTTTTTCTTGGAAGCAAGAACTCCCTCCTTATATATTCACGCTCAAATCGATGAAATACAACTGAAACAACGAAATATCTGTTCCCATGATAACGCTTGCAAAACTTTTATTACAACTCATTTTACTCCTGGTCCTGGTAATACTGTAGCCACTATATGAGGGCTAACTTAACATGAATATGTGCTGATGTTTATCTTTGTGCTGACCAACAACGGCACCTATGCAACAGTTCCTCTTTAAAACCCTTGCCTGGCTCAACAAAAAGTTACTCCCCTCCTATACCAGAAAGGGTGTTGATCTTTCCAAAGCTTCCAAATGGCAGTTGGCCGTAATCGGATGGAGGTATTTTGTGACTACGCGTGCCTTGGGTTAAAACGTCATAAGGGAATTCACGGGATAGCCCTGAAGCTGGTCCCTTCCATTGAGAAAATCCAATTCCAGCAGGAAATGGCAAAGCACCACTGTTCCTCCAAGGGATTCCACCAGCTCACAGGTGGCTTTGGCCGTACCGCCAGTAGCCAGCACGTCGTCATGGATCAGGACCCTGTCTCCCTTTGAGATACCATCCGCATGTATTTCCAGGGTATCTTCCCCGTATTCCAGGGAATAGGTGCGACTGATCTTATCAGCAGGGAGTTTGCCCACTTTTCGGACCGGGACAAAGCCTGCATCCAGTTCAAAGGCCAGCAGGGGGGCAAAGAAGAAACCCCGGCTTTCTATACCGATGACCTTGTCTATTCTTTCGTTTCCCGCCATCCGGATCAGGGCTTCCGATGCTGTTTTAAAGGCATGTTTGTCTTTCAGGAGGGGGCTGATGTCCTTGAAGACCACCCCGGGTTCCGGAAAATCTTTAATATCCCGTACGTACGATTTAAAATCCATTATCACTGCAGTTGTGTTGCCTTAAATTTAAAAAAGAAATATATTTGCAGCCCATTGCGTCAGAGCAATATAAAAAAGGCCTCCTAGCTCAACTGAATAGAGCACTTGATTACGGCTCAAGAGGTTACAGGTTTGAATCCTGTGGAGGTCAC
>NZ_CEYNTP010000090.1:0-4189 GCF_982873095.1 Lentiprolixibacter sp.
GTAATCTTCATGGTTACTGGTACACGTACTGCTTCCCTGTGAGTATGAGTACTGTTGCTGGTCTTTGACCATGGCAGTTTTGAGAGCATCTCATGATGGACATGGGGGCGTCTCCCTACTGCATCATGATGTTCTCAGGACCGTCATTGTCACGTGCTTTGATGCACTGTGATTTTCGCCCGGAAATTGGCCTTGTGGGCTATGATGATTTTTCTGATAACTTTGATTTCGACATTGCCTTGGGAATCAGATATCAGTTCTGATAGTACAAAAGCAAAGCACTGAGCCCTTGACAAAAGAGATTGTCAAGGGCTTTTTTTATTCAGTCTGATATGAGTACTTTTGCACCCATAATCAGATACCTATGAAACGAATTCTTACTTCCCTTATCCTGGCAACGCTCTTGTTGAATTGCACCCCCGAACCCAAGGGCTATGAGGTGATAGGGACGATCTCCGGTGAAATGGAGAGTGGTGCCCAGGCCTTTTTGAGGAAAACCAATGAGGAAGGCCGGTTTATAAATGTAGATACCACCGTTGTGATAGACGGACAATTCACCTTTACCGGTGAGCAGGAAGAGGCAGAAATTCACTACATCTTTTTCGATAACCTGAGGGGTAATATCCCGTTTGTCCTTGAAAATGGTTCTATAGAAGTAAAGACACAGCGAGACAGCCTGGCGTATTCCAGCATAAAGGGTACAGCACAAAATGAAATGTTTGCGAGATTCCTTGACGGTTCCAGGTCGATGGCGTACAAGGCGAGATCAATGACTGCAGACATGCGGAAGGCAGCTGCCCAAGGAGATACCGTGCAAATGAATTCCCTTCGTCAGGAATATTCTGAACTTCAGAATGAGGCCCGGGACTTCGAATTGAACTTCGTAAAGGAAAACCCCGATGCCATTATTTCGGTGTTTATTATTCAAAAGGCACAACAACAGCGCTTACTTCCGGAAGACGAAATTGAAGAGTTGTACAATGGTCTCTCCCCTGAAATCCAAAATACCAGGATCGGAAAGCAGGTCAAGGAAAAAATAGACAAGGCCAAGAATGTGACCATAGGGACCAAAGCCCCTAACTTTTCAGCTCCTACTCCTAACGGGGAGGAACTGGCACTAAATGATGTCCTCGGTAAGGTAACTATTATTGATTTCTGGGCAGCATGGTGCCGACCCTGCAGGGCAGAAAACCCCAACGTGGTTCGCTTGTACAATAAGTACAAGGATCAGGGGCTTAGTATCCTGGGTGTTTCTTTGGATCGGAAGGCAGAAGACTGGAAGAAAGCCATTGAAGACGATGGCCTTGCATGGAATCACGTCTCTAATGTGGATTACTTTGATGAAATTGCAGAGTTGTACAACGTGGATGCTATTCCCGCGACCTTTATTCTTGATGAAAAGGGTGTTATCGTTGCCAAAAACTTGAGAGGTGTAGCCCTTGAGGACAAGTTATCCGAACTGCTGGATTAATAAAAGATAATAAAGCAAAACAAACCCCTCTGATTGAGGGGTTTTTTATTTGGATAAGGCCTAGAATTTATTTCTGATATCTTCGAAGGTGCCCTCAACGGTTACGTTATCCCCTCTTTCCACATCTCCATAAATATTTACCCGTGAGTCCGATCCCAGAAATTCGAGGGTGGCCCCGTCTTCAAGTACCAGATCTCCAAAAAGAGTAAGGTTGCCTTCAATACGCAAGATTGCCCCTGAACCTACCTTCAGGGTCTTTCTTGAATTATTACGGCCAATGATCAGGTTGCCCCGATATTCAAATAATCCGTTGGAATTCACGGATACATTGTTCCGTACTGTCCAGGAACCACATAGCAGAAGGCTGCCATTTACTGTGATATTGTTAAAGCGCTTGGCACCCCTAAAAGCAAATTCCTGTCCGGCAGGGATAAGTAATTTGGAGCTGCCCTGATAACGCGGCAAGTCAGAACACCGGCTTTCAAGGCTTTCTGAAGGGCGGTTGAGTTTTAAAATCTGTACTCCTTCCCTTCCCGAAGCGGCGATGATATAGTCTCCCTTGGATTGCACATAATTGATGGAACCTTCCAGCTCTATGATACCTACAGGGCGTAGCTGCCCATCTTTTTCTTCGCTAAGGCAGAGTCCGGCTCCCCCGTTTGCCATGAGGATCACTTCATCATTGGAAACTACAGCATTGGTTACGCGGTCTCCCTCAGCCAAACCTGTGGGATTGGTCATAATAGGCAGGTACTCCAATAAGGCGCCTGAACTAACACTGTATACACCAGCCCCTTGTCCGGATTCCGATACCAGAATCCGGTCCTGGGTGTAATCTATGGTCTTTTTAGTAGCGAGTCCCAAATCTGTAGTAATGGGTATCTCCTTGATGAGTTGGAAACCTGAATCGAGGATCTTTAAGCCGCTTCCGGCATCCAAAAGGGCAATATTCCCTTCGTTATATGCTATGGATCGCAAATCAAAATAGGGATACTCCTGCAGGATAGACAAATCCGTTTTATCATATACCGTCAGGGATCCTTCCTTGCCACTGGTAACCATCAGTTGTTGCCCGGATATCCTTAAATCATTCGCGTTAAAGCCCTGTTGAAATCCATATTGAATACCTCCGTTTACGTCAAATCTTCCACTAAATGCAGGAATCTTAGCTACAAAAGAGTTACTTGTCGCTGTCGTGGAAGCTTCGGAATCAACTCCACCTGCCGCGTAGACAAATCCGTTGTCCCAGGTTACGGCATTGATATCCGCATTGAGATAGATCAGCCTTGAGGTGAGCCGTGGACGGGCAGGATTGCTGATATTGATGATATCGAGCCCGCCAAAATATTCCTCCCCGGCGGTATTGTAGGATACATAGGCGTAATCCGCATTAACAAAAACATGAGAAGCCGTGAGTTCACCCCGGGAGGGATAACTGGGTGGGCGTATTTGTGCTACCAGGCTAAGTGGATAATCCCCTGCCTGTTCCTCTTTTGCTGAAGAGGCGGATTTGGCATTTGAAGTATCTTCTTCATAAATATCCAATACTCCAGAGACAGCATATGAGATATTTTGTTCAAGAGCAGCTTCGCTGTTCTCAACCAATACATCTTCCTGTAAGTCTTCTTTGAAAATAGTAGTCTGATCGCTACAAGAGGCAGTTAGCAATATTGCCAATAGCAATACGGGGGACCATTTGCGGCTCATAAGTAGGTAGTTATACGTTAAATTGGAACTATATAACGATTGAAAACAGGAAATGGTATGTGAAATCCTTTGATTTTTGGGTTCTAGAGAGTGACCCGCAGTTAGGAGGTAGGGTTTAGAGTTTTCCCAGCTTCTCCATTACCAAAAGAATAAGGATGGGGATAGCCAGAAGTATAACCATGAGGGTCTCGTTTACAAACAAATCAGGCTTAAACAGCAGGGTGATGAAGTACCCGCCCACCGCTCCCCCAAAATGGGCGGTATGGCCAATATTACCGAGACGTTTTTTCATCCCGTAAATCGAATAAAGCATATAGGCGATCCCTAAAATATAGGCCGGTATGGGTATTGGGATGAACATGATTCCCAGCTGCATATTGGGTTGCAAAAGGATGGCAGAATACAGTATGCCCGTAACTGCCCCGCTGGCCCCTACTGCGCTGTAGAAGGGCTCATTGCGATGGAAGGAAAGTGCCAGCAAACTCCCTGCCAGCAAACTTATGACATATATGATCAGGAACTTTACCGGGCCAAACCAGTAGATCACCACATTTGCAAAGAAATAGAGGGTGAACATGTTGAGGAAAAGATGGGCGAAATCCACATGCAGAAAACCCGAAGTAAACAGCCGGTCTTTTTGGCCGGCCTTTATGGCCCCAATGCCAAACTTATAGCGTTCAAAAAAGTGGAGGTCGTTAAACCCCCTCAGGGAGATCAGCACATTAGCGGCAATTATTGCAATCGTAGCCAGGTGAATTTTCATGCAGGGTCTTCTTATAATACGCGCCAAATATAGCTATATTTGCGCTTAGTATTTTTCACTATGCAGCTGCTTGTATACCTACTCACCTACCCTATTTTAAGGCTGGTTTCCCTTCTCCCATTTTCCTTACTCTATCTGGTATCCGATTTTGTTTATTTTTTAGTGTATCGGGTTTTTGGCTACCGCAAAAAGGTGGTTAGGGCAAATTTGGAACTTGTTTTTCCAGAAAAATCAACCACTGAGTTACG
>NZ_CEYNTP010000090.1:4234-9850 GCF_982873095.1 Lentiprolixibacter sp.
TCAGCATATCAGTTCCCGAAATACAAAAAAGGTATGTTTTCACCAATATTGAGGAATTGCTGCAGTTTGAAAAAAAGAACCAATCTGTTATGCTTATGCTTCCCCATTATGCGAGCTGGGAATGGGTGTTCTCATTAAATATGGAGATAACTGCCAGGGCATTTGGGATTTACCAACCCATCAATAACAAATATTTCGATCGTTTGGTACGGTCCATACGGGCCAAATGGGGCACAACATTGATTACAACGAAAGAGATCTGGGAAATAGCAGCTGAAAACAACAGGGCGGGGAATCTTGCTATTTATGGAATAATCAGTGATCAATCCCCAATGGTAAAAAAAGCCCATTATTGGGCTCCGTTTATGGGAATAACTGTGCCCATGCATACTGGTGCCGAATATTTATGTAAAAAGTTCAACCTGCCTGTTGTATATCTGAAAGTTGAAAAGGTCCAAAGAGGGTATTACCAGGGCAGCTTTAGGGTTTTGGCTGAAAACCCCAGTGATTATCCCAATTACGAACTTACCGATGCGTATTTCAGGCAAGTAGAGCAATCTATCTATGAGGCCCCGGAATATTATTTCTGGACGCACAAACGGTGGAAGCACCGCGATAAAGTCCCTCCGGAATTCAAATAATTTAGGGCTTATGCCTCCTGGGATACCGCTTTGATCTCTTCTATGATTTTATTGCCTAAGGCATCAGCCGCCTCCTGTGAAGCCGCCTCGGTATATACCCTGATAATAGGTTCAGTATTGGATTTGCGCAGGTGCACCCAACTCTCCTCAAAGTCAATTTTTACTCCATCAATGGTCGAAGGGGCATAAGAGTGGTAGTTGCCCGCCATGCGCTCCAGGATGCGATCCACATTCAATTCCGGGGTTAGTTGGATTTTTTGTTTACTCATGTAATAATTAGGATAGGAATCCCGGAGTGCTTTCACACTGCCGCCTCTCTCAGCCAGTAGCATCAGGAAAAGGGCTGTGCCTACAAGTGCATCCCTTCCGTAATGACTTTCAGGATAGATAATCCCGCCGTTGCCTTCTCCCCCGATAATGGCATGGGTAGCTTTCATTTTGGCCACAACATTTACTTCACCAACGGCAGCTGCTTCGTAACTTCCCCCGTGTTTTTCTGTAACATCACGCAATGCCCGGGTAGAAGACAAATTGGAAACGGTGTTTCCTTTCGTCTTGGAGAGGACATAGTCTGCACAGGCGACAAGGGTATACTCCTCGCCAAACATACTTCCATCATCGGAAATAAAGGCCAGTCGGTCCACGTCAGGATCTACCACGATACCAAAATCTGCCCCGGTTTCTTTAACCAGCTTGCTGATGTCCTGAAGGTGTTCCTTCAAGGGCTCCGGATTGTGTGGAAAATGCCCGGTTGGATCGCAATACAGCTTTATTACTTCCACCCCAAGGGCTTTCAGCAGTTTGGGAATGGCTATACCCCCTGTAGAATTTACGGCATCAACCGCAACTTTGAATTTCTTGGACCGGATGGTTGCCGCGTCCACCAGGCTCAGGGCGAGCACCTCTGAGATATGAATATCGATATAATCTTCCTTCCTGCTGATGCTCCCCAGATGATCCACTTCTGCAAAATCAAAATCTTCGCGCTCTGCCAGCTCCAGAATTATTGCACCTTCCCTGGCATTCAAAAATTCTCCTTCTGCATTGAGCAATTTTAAAGCGTTCCATTGCTTTGGGTTGTGGCTGGCCGTTAGTATGATCCCTCCGTCTGCTTGTTCCCTGGGAACTGCGATTTCCACAGTGGGGGTAGTAGATAAACCCAGGTCTATGATATGTATTCCCATACCCGTGAGGGTAGACATGACCAGGTTCTGAACCATTTCGCCAGACAAACGAGCATCACGCCCAATGACCACTGTGAGGTCTGATTTCTGATAGGTCTTTCGGAGCCAGCTTCCGTAGGCAGCTGAAAATTTCACTACGTCCAGAGGGGTCAGATTGTCCCCGGGGTTACCGCCAATGGTGCCTCGTATTCCGGAAATGGATTTGATCAGGGTCATTGCTAAAAAAGTTTGTGCAAATATAACAGTCTTCCCGCTTTCCCTGCCCCTGCAATTCGTAATTTAGTAGTCTGGAATTATCAACAACTTTTAATGAACTTTTTAGCCCATATTTATTTGTCTTTTGACGATGAGGAAATTGCCATTGGGAATTTCATTGCCGATAGTGTTAAGAGCAAGGGGTATAAAAAATTTCCCGATAAGATCAAAAAAGGGATCCTGCTCCACAGGGCGATCGACTCCTACACGGACGCCCATCCCATGCATAAACAAAGTAGCAGCAGGTTATATCCGGTATACCGCCATTACAACAGGGTTATTGTAGACATATTCTATGATCATTTTTTGGCTAAAAACTGGACGTCCTATTCCGATACCCCCCTTGAACTTTATGTAGATAATTTCTATACGACACTGGAACAGTATTATTCCTTGTTGCCAAGGGGAGTGCAACGAATGATGCCGTACATGATATCCGATAACTGGCTCCTGAATTATGCAGAACTGGAAGGAATTGCCAGAGTCCTGCAAGGGATGAACAGAAGGACCAAGAACAGGAGCAAGATGCAGTATGCCATCAGTGAGCTGGAGGAATTCTATGAAAGTTTTGAAGCAGAGTTTACTAGCTTTTTTGAAGATTTAACCCTATTTTCAAAACAGAAATTTATTTCCTTATGCGAAGACTAGTTTTTCTGATTCCCACCCTCTTATTGATCTATTGTAAACCGGCTCCGGCCCCACCTACCGGTCTGGTTACAGAAGAGGCTATGGTAGTATCTGCAAGGAAGGAAGCCTCACAGATTGGGGTTGCCATCATGCAAAAAGGAGGCAATGCCTTTGACGCCATGGTAGGGACCGAACTGGCTCTTGCTGTTGCCTATCCCTTTGCCGGCAACCTGGGGGGAGGCGGATTTATGGTGTACCGATTGAGCAATGGGGACGTTGGGGCACTTGACTACAGGGAAAAGGCGCCATTGGCTGCCCATAAGGACATGTACCTGGATTCCCTCGGTAATGTAATCCCCGGGATGAGTACAGTCGGGGCGACAGGGGTTGCAGTTCCCGGGACCATTGCAGGGATTTTTGAAGTCCATGAGAAATTTGGCACCCTCCCTATTGAGGAGATCATCCAGCCAGTCATCGAACTGGTTGACCAAGGTGTGGAAGTTACCGAAAAACAGGCAAAACGACTGGACTATTATTGGGATCAGATTGTGGAAGTAAACGGGGACAACACCCTGTTTTTCAATAAATGCATGCCCGGGGATACCTTGCGCTACCCTGCCCTTGCCAATACCCTGAGGCGGATTGCAGAAAACGGGCGTGATGAATTCTACAAGGGCGAGACTGCCCGTATGCTGGCCAGGTTTATTCAGGAAAAGGGAGGCTTTGTTACCGAAGAAGACCTCGCCCGTTACGAAGCCAAGTGGCGTCAGCCAGTGGTCTTCAGATACAAGGACCTTAAGATCATATCCATGAGCCCCCCAAGTAGTGGCGGGGTTACGATCAACCAGATCTTTAAGATGATAGAGCCCTATGAGATTTCAAAGTACGGGCACAATTCGGCTGAGGCCATTCAGTTGTTTACTGAGGCAGCAAGGAGGGCATATGCCGACCGGAATTACTACCTGGGAGATCCGGATTTTGTTGATATCCCATTAGACGTACTGCTAAGTAAAAGTTATTTAGAAGAACGCATGGACAGTTTCAGCTTTGAACAGGCCACCCCGTCGGCCGATATCAAACGCGGTGCCGTGCAAATTCTAGAGAGTTCCGAAACCACACATTATTCAATCGTTGATGCTGAAGGTAACGCGGTGTCAGTGACCACCACCCTTAACGGGGCCTATGGCTCTAAGCTGTACTGCGATGAACTTGGGTTCTTCCTGAATAATGAAATGGACGATTTCAGCGCCAAGCCCGGTGTGCCGAATATGTTTGGACTCATTGGAGCGAAAGCAAACAGTATAGCCCCAGAAAAGCGGATGCTGAGTAGTATGACCCCAACCATCGTAGAAAAAGAGGGTAAACTTTGGCTGGTAGTTGGGACACCTGGGGGCTCCACTATTATCACCGCAGTAGCGCAGACCATCTTAAATGTTTCTGAATTTAATCTGAGTATGCAGGAAGCGGTAAATGCCCCCAGATTTCATCATCAGTGGTTACCGGACCACATCACCTTTGAACCCGACGGTTTTCCTGAAGCGTTAAAAGAAGAGCTTAAGAAGAAAGGGTACAATATCAACGAAGAACGCACCCCTATTATTGGGAAAGTAGACGCCATCCGTGTGCTGGAAGACGGCCGGCTGGAAGGCGGTGCAGATAAACGGGGAGACGATACAGCGGTAGGATATTAACTTAGTCCTAATTTGGACCGTTTAGCTTTGTATTTGTTTTTTAAGTTCTTCCATGGATTCCTGAAGCTGCCTTAACAATCCTCTTTCTGTGGTGGCATCTACGCCAAACGTCAATTTACTACTTACCATCCAAAGCTCCTGTATCTGTTCTGGCTGGATCTCGTAGGGCGGGTAATTTTCATTTAGGGAGATCAGGATGAGGTTCCCCGTATTCGGGTGCCGGTCTATTTTTTTTACCATTACGGCATCGTGCAGGACAACGACATACATTTTATTGGGGCTCACATCCTCAAGGTCCTCTACCGCCCTAGCCAGTACCCAGTCCCCGGGCTTCAAATTGGGAAGCATACTATCCCCTTCCACCTGGAAGCCGCGATATGTGGCATTTCGAAACTCAGGAATAGGCAGATCAAATGCCGGTAATTGACGATACCAACTCGTGTCGTGGATGTTTTGCGGGTACCCTGCTGCTGCCTTGGCATTGACAAGAACCATATTGTCCCGTTCGGCATTATCTACCGTCACCACCTTGGGAATAACACTGGTTCTGGAAGGTTCCAGATGTTTTGTTTCGCTTTCCCCGAACAACCAAAGGGGATTGATCTTAAATTGCCTCAGGAGTTCCATAACCAGTTTACCAGACAAGCGCGTACGCCCCCTTTCGATGTCTGCTGTCGTATTCGCTACGCCGAGCATTTGGGCAAATTCTGCCTGGGTATACCCCAGTTCCCGCCTGACTTCTGTAAATCTTTTTATTGTGATCTCCTGTTCCATAATAGACAATGTTTTACTGCTGCTCCTGCTATGCATTGTACGAAATGCGCTTGGAAATATTCCAAATATACATAATATGGATTAATTCCAAAATATTTATGGATTATTTCCATATTTAGGATTTATTCCATATTTTTGGAAATATTACAATATTAATACAATCTCTCAGATATGGAAACAGGGGTAATTCTTGTATATGACGGAACGTTCAATGGGTTTTTGAGCGCGGTGTTCCAGGCTTTTGAAGACAATGCGCAGGTTGCTGCTATCCAACGCAAAGAAACCTGCCAGAAGGATTTCTTTTCAAAAACCCTGTTTGTGGATACAGATGTCCAAAAAGCAAAGAAAGTATGGTACACCCTTAGAGCCAGGGCCTATGAACCGCTCAAAAATATGTATTTTGCCTTTTTGAGTGAAACCCCCGGGATAGAACAACAGCTTTAC